>NZ_JAFCLX010000031.1:0-88124 GCF_018130205.1 Bradyrhizobium sp. AUGA SZCCT0222 | reverse complement strand
CCATAAACCCCGCAACGCCCGCCTCGATCGCCCCATCTTAATCGAGGCACCGAGACTTACGACCCATACGCCGCGGCGGGTGTGATAAGAAAGGGAAGATAACGACCGGCTCGTAATACAATTGCCGCCGGTGGCTATGGGTCCCGGCTCAAGGCCGGGACGACAAAAAATAGTTTCCGCTCCCTCAACCCGACTTCCCCAAATGCTCGAGCGCGTCCTCGGCGCGCAGCGGCACCCGCGAGGCCTCGTTGTTGAGATCGACGAGCTGTGTCATCAGCGTCAGCAACACCTTGCGGTCGGCGGCCTTCAGCGGCTGCAGCATCCGCGCCTGCGCCCGCTCGACCGAAGGCATGATCTCGCGCAGCGTGGCCGCGCCCGCCCTGGTCAGATAAAGCAGTTTTACCCTCTTGTCTTCTCGCGCGGGCTTGCGCTCGACCAGGGCCTTGGATTCCAGCCGCTCGATCACGTTGCCGAGCGTCGAGCGGTCGAACGCGATCACCGCCGAGAGCCGCGTCGCGTCGATGCCGGGATGGGTGTGGATCGAAACCAGCGCGGCATATTGCACCGGCGTCAGGTCGAAGGCTTTGCATTCCTCGACAAAGATCGCGACCGCGATCTGCTGCATGCGCCGGAACAGATAACCGGGCGCCGCATAGACGGCGTCCATGGTGATGGGCGTGGGCTTACTCGGCATCGGGCTGCTTGTCCGGTGCGGCGTCGGCGAACGCCTTGATTTCCTTTGCCGCGGCTTCGGCCTGGAGCAGGCGCGGATAGGCCGCGACATCGACGCCGAAGCGCCGCGCATTGGCAAGCTGCGGCACCAGGCAGAGATCGGCGAGCGTCGGCGCAGATCCAAAGCAGAACGGCCCGGGCTCGCCCGCTATCAGCGTTTCGCAGGCCGAAAGCCCCTCGCGGTTGGCCCAGGCCGCCCACTCCGTCACTTTTTCCTCAGGCAAGCCAAGCTGGCGCAGCCGGGCCAGCACTTTGAGGTTTTGAACCGGGTGGGTGTCGCAGGCCAGCGCCTGTGCAAAGGCACGCACCTTGGCGCGGCGGAGCGGATCCTTTGGCAGCAGCGGTGGCGTGGGATGGGTCTCGTCGAGCCATTCGATGATGGCGAGCGACTGGGTCAGCACGGTGCCGGCGTCATCTTCCAGGGTCGGGACCAGTCCTTGCGGATTGATCGCGAGATAGCTGGGCGCGCGTTGTTCGCCGTTGCGAAGGTGATGCGGCAGGTGCTCAGTGCTCAGGCCCTTGAGATTGAGCGCGATCCTGACCCGGTAGGACGCGCTGCTGCGGAAGTAGCCATGCAGCTTCATCGGAACCTCCCGTCATTTTGTCATGTGGGCCCGAAGGCCGCATTGACGCTATCCATATTGTAAGTATGCTGTCAATCAAGCGAGATGACAAGAACCGGACGAACAAGACTAACGGGAGGCTATCCATGGAAGCCGTGCAGAAGACCCCGGAACGCGAGGCGTTCTACAAGAAGATCGATGGCGAGAATCTCTCCGCACTCTGGAACGTGATGGGCGATTTGATCACGCCGGAGCCGCGCAGCGCCTGCCGGCCGCATCTGTGGAAGTTCGACCAGATCCGCGACTACATGACCGAGGCCGGCAAGCTGATCACCGCCAAGGAAGCTGAGCGGCGGGTGCTGGTCTTGGAAAATCCGGGCCTGCGCGGCCAGTCGAAGATCACGACCTCGCTGTTTGCCGGCGTGCAGATGGTGGTCCCCGGCGACGTCGCACCGGCGCACCGGCACAGCCAGTCGGCGCTTCGTTTCGTGCTCGAAGGCAAGGGCGCGGCAACCGCGGTCGACGGCGAGAAGACGCTGATGGAGCCCGGCGATTTCGTCATCACGCCGTCGATGACCTGGCATGATCATTCCAACGAAACCTCCGAGCCGATGTTCTGGCTCGACGGACTCGACATTCCGATGGTGCAGTTCTTCGATGCGTCCTTTGCCGAAGGCTCGAACGAGGACCAGCAGAAGATCACCCGCCCCTCCGGTGACAGCTTTGCCCGCTACGGGCGCAACCTCCTCCCCGTCGACGAGAAGCGAAAGTCGAAGACCTCACCGATCTTCAACTATCCCTACAGCTACACCCGCGAGGCGCTGGAGCAGGCCAAGATCCGCAACGAATGGGACGCCTGCCACGGGCTGAAGCTGAAATTCTCCAACCCCGAAACCGGCGAATTCGCGATGCCGACCATCGGCACCTTCATCCAGATGCTGCCGAAGGGTTTTAAAACGGCGCGCTATCGCTCCACCGACGCGACCGTGTTCGCGGCGATCGAGGGCAAGGGCCGAACGCGGGTCGGCGAGCAGACGTTTGAGTGGGGCGCACGCGACCTGTTCGTGGTGCCGAGCTGGCAATGGGTTACCCACGAGGCCGATGTCGATTCGGTTCTGTTCAGCTTCTCCGACCGTCCGGTGCAGCAGAAGCTGGATCTTTTCCGCGAAGACCGCGGGAATGCGTGAGGGGACCACCGCTGTCGTCCCGGCCTTGAGCCGGGACCCATAGCCACCGGCCTTCATTTGGCGGAAGGCGTTGGCTACCTCGACTCATCGAGAGATCACGCGGTATGGGTCCCGGCTCAAGGCCGGGACGACTCCTACCGCCAGTGCAGCAGCCTTGCCTCCAGCAGATTGATCCCCTTCCCCACCACCAGCCCGAACACCGACAAGATCACAACGCCGGCCAGCAGCTGATCGGTTTGCATCAGATTGCCGGCCTGCAGCACGAAGGCGCCGATGCCGTATTGGGCGCCGATCATCTCGGCGCTCACCACCAGCAGCAGCGCGACCGACGCCGTGATACGAAAGCCGGCGAGGATCGAGGGCAGCGCGCCCGGCCAGATCACGCGGCGCACGATCAGGTGGAACGGCACATTAAAACTCTGCGCCATCCGGATCAGATTGCGCGGCACCGCATCGACGCCGCTATAGACCGAAATCGCGGTGGAGAAGAACACGCCGAGCGCGATGGTCGCGATCTTCGGCTCCTCGCCAATCCCGAGCCACAGGATCAGCAGCGGCAGCAACGCGATCTTCGGAATCGGAAACAGCGCCGAGATGAAGGTGATGCCGACGCCGCGCGCCAGCGTCGACAGCCCGATCCCGAAGCCGACGATGACGCCGGCGATGGTGCCGAGGATCCAGCCCGATCCGATCCGCATCACCGACCACGACAGATGCTGCCAGAGCGCCCCCGAGAGCGCGAGCTTGTAGATCGCCGCAACGATCGCCGAGGGCGGTGGCAGGAACAGCGCATTGACCCAGCCGGAGCTGCCCGCGAGTTGCCAGAGCGCGATCACCAGCACCAGCGCAATCCAACCGGAATAGCGGCCGGCGCCCGGCGTAAAGCCCGCGCCGCGAAACGCCACCGGCCGCGTCATGGTCTCGTCCTGCGTCCCCTGCGGCGCGCGGTCAAGCATGCTGGACCTCGCGCTCGGCGCCGATCGCCTCCTCACGGATCAGTGACCACAGATCATTTTGTATCGAGAGCAGTTTTCCGCGGGCATTGATGCCGCCGCGCTCGTCGCGCGTCATCGGGATGGTCACGACCTCGCGGACGCGGCCGGGACGGCGCGACAGCACCACGATGCGGTCGGCGAGCCGCACCGCTTCTTCCAGATTATGCGTAACATAGACCGTGCCCATCGAACCGTCGGCGAGCAAACGGATAAAATCCTCCATCAGCAATTCGCGGGTCTGCGAATCCAGCGCCGACAGTGGCTCATCCATCAGCAGAATCGCCGGCCGCACCGCGAGCGCCCGCGCAATGCCGACACGCTGGCGCATGCCGCCGGACAATTGCTTCGGGTAGGCGCCGCGAAAATCGGTGAGCCCCGTGCGGCGCAGCGCGTCGTCGACCACGGCGCGGCGCTCGCTTATCCCGAGCGCCGTATGCACCAGCGGAAATTCCACATTCGCTTCCACGGTACACCACGGCAGCAGCGCAAAATCCTGGAACACGAAGGTCAGCGGGTTGAGGCTGCCCGCCGGCGGCGCGCCGCGCAGTTCGGCCCGGCCCTCGCTCGGCCGCAACAGGCCGCCCAATATCGACAGCAGCGTACTCTTGCCGCAACCGGAGGGCCCGACGATCGCCACCACCTCGCCCGCGCGCACGGTGAACGAGACCTGATCGAGCACGTCCAGCGTACCGAAGCGGTGGCTGATATGGTCGGCGATCAGGTCCATTTGGCAGGTTTCCGATCCGTCATTCCATCCACCGTCATTGCGAGGAGCCAAGCGACGAAGCAATCCATCTATCCGTTATGCCGCGCAATGGATTGCTTCGCTGCGCTCGCAATGACGCATTCAGGCACCGTGCCCGTCAATCCGCCTTCACATATTCCTTGGCGATGATCGCATCCACGCCAAATCCCTTGTCGACGAAACCTTGTTCCTGCAGCCAGCTGATCTGGTTGGCGACGTTCTTGACGTCGAGTTTGCCGTTGGGATCGATATAGGCGCAATTGCCGACCACCTGCTCGACCGGCAGATTGGTGTACTTGGCGATGATCTCCAGCAGCGGTTTTGTCTTGTCGTTGATCGCGGCCTTGCCGTCCTTCACGGAGGCCAGGATCACGTCATGATATTCGCGGTCGGCGCGGACCAGGGCGCCCAGCAATTTCGTCACCAGCGCAGTATTGGTCAGTGTCTTCGGGGAAGCGAACACAGCACCGAGCTGCCACGGCGTTTCATCGCCGACCCAGCCGAGCAATTTGGCGCCATCGGAATCCATCAGCGTGCGCGCGGTGGACACCGGCAGCAATGCCGCATCGACAGTCTCGCCCTTCAACGCGGCGGCGGCATTCGACAGCGACTGCAGCGGCAGCACCTTGATGTCCGCGAGCTTGAAGCCGTATTTGTCGGCGAGCAGGCCCAACGAATAATGGAAGCTGGAACCGACCTGGGTTACCGCGATGCGCTTTCCCGCAAGATCCTTCGGTGTCTTCAGCCCGGCGGCATAGGCGTTGTTGCTGGCGAAGTAGCCGATCAGGGGATAGCCGGCCTTCTCGCGGCTCATGCCGCCGATCACTTTCAGCGTGCCCTTGCCGGCGAGATTATAGAGCCCTGCGGTGACCGCGGTGACGCCGAAATCGACGTCGCCCGACGTGGTCGCCACCGCGATCGGCTGTGCCGCGTCGAAGAATTTCAGTTCGATGTCGAGGCCGGCCTCGCGAAAATAGCCCTTGTCCTGCGCGATGAACACCGGCGCCGACGAAGACAGCCTGAGCACGCCGATCTTGGCCTTCAGCGCATCATCGGCCCGCGCGATGCCGCTTGCCGCGATCGCCAGCAGGGCAGCCACAGCAAGCCGTGCAAATCCCGTCATTCCGTTTCCTCCGTAACTTCTCTTACAGCCCTTCGGGCACGTTCTGGCCGCGGCCAATAAAAGCGCCCTGTTGTTGCAATGCTTGTTGCAACTTTTCAACGGCAATGTCGTGTGGAATCGTGTTGCCTGATAGCGCGAGATCGGCCGCGATCCCAACCGCCTCGCCCATCGCAAAGCAGGCGCCGGAAACCCGTGCCGCCGACTGGCCGTCATGGGTCATCGAGGCGCAGCGCCCGGCCATCAGCAGGTTGTCGATACCCTCCGGCACCAGCATCCGATACGGCAGCTCGTTGAAGCCGCGCGATTCCGGGATCGGCGGGAACTTGAAGACCACATCGCCCGCGACATGGGACTCCATCGGCCAGCCATTGACACCGATGGAATCCTCGAACGAGGCGCAGTCGAGCACGTCCTCGCCTGACAGCATGTAGCCGCCGACGACGCGGCGGGTCTCGCGGATGCCGAGCTGCGGCGGCAGATCGACGATGTAGGATTTTTCGAAACCGGGCACGGTGCGCAGGAACTCGAATGCCTGCACCGCCTGGCGGCGGCCCTCGATTTCGCCGCGGGTCATATCGTCAGGCTCGAGGCCATTCACCGCCGTGCCATCCTCGCGCGCGAGCTGGGTAAAATTCACCCGCCATTCGACGGCGTGGCGCTGCGGTCGCACGATCGCGGCCTTGCGCGGAAACTTGTGCGTACCTGCGGCCTCGGCCTTTTCCATCAGCGCCGGGATCGTGCGCCAGGCGTCGCCGGCTCTTTCGGGGTCGATGCCGTTGAGACGGAACATCATCGATGGGTACAACATGCTGCCGGCGTTATCGCCGACCTCGAACGGCGCGCCGGCCCAGGCCGCGAGATCGCCGTCGCCGGAGCAATCGATGTAGATTCCCGCGCGCACCGCCTGCCGGCCTGCCTTGGTCTCGACCATCAGCGCGTCGATGCGCCTGTCGTCATGCATCACCACGCCGGCGCCGAGCGCGTGAAAGAGAATGTCGACCTTGTGCGCGGCGAGCAGATCGTCGGCCGCGATCTTGTAGGCCGCGGTGTCATAGGCCTGTGCGAAGATCTTGCCCAGGATCAAATGCGGCGCGTTGAGCCCGCCGAGCCGGTCGATTCGATCCAGCAATTCGGTCGCAATCCCCTGCACCACCCGGTGCATCTCGCCATGAACATTGGCGTGCAGTCCGCAGAAATTCGTGACCCCCGCCGCCGTGCCCATGCCGCCGAGGAAGCCATAGCGTTCGATCAGCAGCGTTCGCCGCCCCGCGCGGGCGGCCGCGACCGCAGCCGCAATGCCGGCGGGACCGCCACCAAGCACAGCGACATCATATTCGCCATAGAGCGGAATTTGGCGTGCAGGTTCTTCGATGGTTTTGGAAGGCAATTCAGGGTTCCCGGATGAGGCCAAGGCATCATGCCTTGGCGAGGGCATTTTGGCTATGTGTCGAACGGTTGAAATCAAGACGGAAGATATTGCTCCGACGGTACAAAATTGAGAAGGTGGCGACGAAAGGATTGACCGTTTTGAGATTACTCGCGCCGCTTGTGCTTGGCCTCCTGTTCGTCATCTCCACCGTGCAGGCGGAAGTGGAACAGAATTGCCGCTTCGTTCCGGTCAAGACCGAGCGCGAAGCCTGCTATCAACGCCAGGAGGCCGCGCTAGCCGAAAAACGCAAGCAAGCCGTTGCTCGCGACGCCGCGATGACGTCATCATCGCCGGAACAAATGAGTGCAGACGATGCAGCGCTTAGAGCCACACTGCGCAGCATCTGCCGCGGCTGCTGACTATTTGCTACCCCAATTCGCCGCGCGCTTTTCGGCGAACGAGGCCAGCCCCTCGGACGCCTCCGATGTCCGCCGCCGGTCCGAATGCATTTTGACCAGCCGCGCATAGGCGTCGTCATCAACACTCATACCGCCGAATGAACTCTCCAGCGCCAGCGCCTTGGTTTCGGCCAGCGCCTCGGGGCCGTTGGCCAGCAATTGCTCCACGACCTTTGCGCCAGCGGTTTCCAGCTCCGCCAGCGGCACCACCTCGTGCACCAGGCCAATGCGGCGCGCATCTTCGGCGCCGAAGCGCTCGCCGGTCAGCGCGTAGCGGCGCACCTGACGGACACCGATGGAATCGCAAAGCTGCGGAATGATGATCGCTGCCGTCAGGCCCCAGCGGACTTCCGTGATCGAGAACAGCGCGTTGTCGGCGGCAATCACCACGTCGCAAGCCGAAATCACGCCCGTGCCGCCGCCGAAGCAGCCGCCCTGGACCAGCGCCACCGTCGGGATCGGCAGCGTATTGAGCCGCTGCACCGCCTCGAATGTGGCCCGCGACACCACCTCGTTCTCTTCAGGCGATTTCGGCCGCACGCCATTGATCCATTTCAGGTCAGCGCCGGCCTGGAAATGCTTGCCGTTTCCCTTCAGCACCACGACGCGCAGGTGAGACTTCTTGCCGAGTTCATCCATCGCCGCCAGCACGCCGTTGATGAGCCCGGCATCGTAGGCGTTGTTCACTTCCGGGCGATTCAGCGTGACCGTCGCGACGCCGCGTTGATCGAGATCCCACAAAACCGGATTGGCAGACATTGACGGTCCTTTTTTTTGGTTGCAGTTGTTTCGTCAGGCAATATGCCGCCACACCGGCAATTGATCTATCCCTTTCCGTGATGCCTGCGATGCAAACGGCATCGGCGGTTGCGCTGCGGTGCAAGCTTGTGGAAACTGGCGCCTGACGGTTCCCCTCAGCAGGACATCCATTCGATGCGGATATGCGTTTTCGGTGCGGGCGCCGTCGGCAGCCATTTCGCGGTGCGGCTGGCGCTGGCCGGACACGACGTTTCCTGTGTGATGCGCGGCCCGCACCTCGAAGCCGTGAAGGCCAACGGCCTGACGCTGCGTGCCGGGGAAGCCGAGTTCAAAGCCAAAGTGAGCGCCTCCGACAACCCCGCTGATCTCGGCCCGCAGGATGTCGTGATCAGCACGCTGAAGGCGACGGGCGTAAGCGCGCTCGCCGCCGGTCTGCAACCGCTGTTGCGCGACGATACCGCCGTGGTCTTGGCCCAGAACGGAATTCCCTGGTGGTACGATATCGGGCTTCCCGCAAAACATCCGCCGACGCCCGATCTTGGCTTCCTCGATCCGGGCGGGCGGCTGCGCGCCGCAATCCCGAAGGCGCGGATTATCGGCGGCGTGATCTATTCATCCAATGAGATCATCGCGCCTGGTGTGGTCGCGAATCTCTCGCCTGATCGGAACCGGCTCCTGATCGGCGAATGCGACGACCGCCACAGCGAGCGGATCGCGCGGCTGCGCACAGCGCTCAATGAAGCTTCTATCGAATCGCCGGATGTCGCCGAGATCAGGGAAGCGATCTGGTCCAAGCTCCTGACCAACATGTCGATGTCGGTGCTGTGTCTGCTCACCGGCCAGACCGCCCGCGGCGTCAGGGACGAGCCGGCGCTCGCCGAGGTGATCCCGCGTTTGCTGGATGAAGCCAACAGCATTGCCCAGAGCTGTTACCCCGAGGTCAAGCGCGTCACGCGCTCCGGCCCCGCGCCCGCCCACAAGCCGTCGATCCTGCAGGACTTTGAGCTCGGCCGCGCCATGGAGATCGACGTGCTGGTCCGCGCACCCGCCGCATTCGCGCGGGCGGCCGGGCTTTCGACGCCGATGCTCGATTTGATGGCGGGGCTCGCAATTCGCCAGGCGCGCGACAAGGGGCTTTACCGGACTTGAACACTACGCGCGGCACACGCCGAACAAAGAGGGAAGCTGCAGCATGAACGTCAAAGGCAAGGTCTGTGTCGTTACCGGCGCCGCAAGCGGCATTGGCGAGGCGATCGCGCGTGCTTATGCCGAGGCCGGCGCACGCGGCGTCGTGGTCGCCGACCTGAAAACCTCGCGCGACCGGCTGGCGAATGTCGCCGGCGACATCGACGGATTGGCTGTCACCGCCGACGTCGGGCTTGAAGAAGACGTCAAGGCGCTGATCGCGGCCGCCGAGGACAAATATGGCCCGGTCGACGTGTTCTTTTCCAACGCCGGCCTGTCGCGCAAGGGACAGGAAGGCGCGTCCGACGCGGACTGGGACGTCAGCTGGCGGGTCCATGTCATGAGCCACGTGTTCGCGGCACGCGTGCTGGTGCCGGGCATGCTGGCGCGGGGATCAGGCTATCTGCTCAACACCGCATCCGCCGCGGGGCTGTTGGCGTCGCTGAACTCGATGCCCTACGGCGTCACCAAGAATGCCGCCGTGGCGCTCGCCGAACATCTCGCCATTCAATATGGTGACCGCGGCATCTGCGTGTCGGTGCTTTGCCCGCAGTCGGTACAAACAGGCATGACGACACCCGGCCCGAGCGCCGCGCGGGTCGATGGCGTGCTGCAGGCGCCCGAAGTCGCCCGCATGGTGATCGAGGCGATGGAAGCCGAACGGTTTTTGATTCTGTCGCACCCTCAGGTCGCCGAATACATGCTGCGCAAGGCTTCCAGCCGCGAACGCTGGCTGGCCGGCATGCGGCGGCTGCGCGACAAGATCTACGGCCCGCCGCAATCAGCTTGAAGCCTTCTCAATTCTTCTCAACTTTTGGGCGCAAACGGTGCCAGCAGGCCGGTGTAGTCCTTTGCGCCCGGCAGCGCGTAGGAACCGCGGCGCGACGTGGTGAGCTTCAGGCCGACCAGCGCTTCGGCCTGTTTCACCGCGGCCGCGACGCCGTCGACGACGGGAACACCGAATTTTTGCGAAAGTTTTGCGGCGAGATCAGCCATCCCGGCGCAACCGAGCACAATGGCTTCCGCGCCCTTGTCCAGCGCCCGCGCAATCTCGGCGCCGAGCTTCTCTTCCGCGCCGGAGCCGGGCTTCTCGAGATCGAGCACCGCGACATTGCAGGCGGTGACCTGCGCGCGTTCCGCAAAGCCGTAACGCCGCACCAGTTCTTCCAGCGGCACGATCGAACGCGGCAGCGTGGTCACGATTCCGATGCGTTTTGCCAGTTGCCCCGCCGTCAGCAGCGCGGCCTCGCAAATCCCGACCACCGGAAACGGTGCGACCGATCGCGCCGCATCGAGGCCGGTGTCGTCGAAGCAGGCGATGATGCCGGCATCGGCATCCCTTGCATTCAACAGCGCCTGGATCAAGCCGGGAACGGCGAAGGCCTCGTCATAAAATCCCTCGATCGAGACCGGTCCCATCGCCGACGTCACGTCGACGATCTCGGTGCCTGATGCCGCGACCGCGCGCGCAGCCTCGCCGATGGTTTTCGTCATTGACGCGGTGGTGTTCGGATTGACGATGAGGATCTTGGCCATTGGGCCTGATTAGCATCCGCTGCGCGCTTCGCCAACGCTATCCTGCGCCGATCTTGCCGGCCCACGCCGCGAACACATCCAGCACCTCGGTCATCACTTCGCGGTCGTTGCGGCCTGAACTCTTCAACACGTGGAAGGAATGGTCGGCTTCATCAACCAGATGCAGCGTCGCCAGCTTGCCCAGCTTCTTGACCACGGGTTCGAGCAGGCTCAATTCGGCCAGCGCGTCGCGCGTCCCCTGCATGAAAAGCATGGGGATATCGACTTCAGCGAGATGCCTGGCACGATCGCTGGAAGGTTTCCCCGCCGGATGCAGCGGAAAGGCAAAGAAGGCGAGCCCGCGAACGCCCGGCAAGGCATCGATCGCCTGCGCCTGCGAAGTCATGCGCCCGCCGAACGATTTTCCGCCCGCGATCAGCGGCAGCCCGGGGCAATTTCGCGCCGCTTCCGCCACCGCGGCCGAACGGCGGCGTGCGCCACAACAGGCGCATCCGGCCGCTTGCTGCCCTTTTCCATGTAGGGAAACTGATAGCGCAGCGTCGCGATGTCGCGGTCGGCAAGACCTGTCGCAATCGTCTCCATCGAGGCATGGGCCATGCCGGCGCCTGCCCCATGCGCGAACACGTAACACGCGCGCGCCCGCGGCGGATGGATCAGCAATGCGGACACCGGGTCCGCAGAGGTGATTTCGATTTTGAGCGGTTGCGCTGTGGCGGCTTTCAAATCGGCGATCCCGGGGTATGCTATCGCTTGATTCTACATTCAGCGGCGGCGCGTGCAAATGCGCGAACCCACCCGGCGGATTCGAAAACGGCGCCCTTCCGCTCCCGCAAAATGGAACGACCCGCCAAACCGGCTTTATGGACAGCCGAGTTACGCTACTATAAGATGGCGAAATATTTGATCGCACGCCAAGGCTGAGTACGTGTTTGGCGATTTTTTAATGAGATACGCATATTTCGCGCTCAGGCGGCGCAATTGAACAAGGGGCTGATCATGCGGGGCAAGACGATTGCGAAACTTGTTGTCGCAGCATTGATCGTCGGCGGCGCCTATGCCGCCTTCAAGGATGACGTCGCGAAGCTCTGGGAAAATCTTCACGTCAGGATCGCGGAGTACCCGCAGCCGAAGAAAACCGTCTGGCTCGACCAGGGCATCAGCAAAGAAAGACTCAGCTGGTTCTACCACGCCGATCAGGGAACGCGGACCTTCGGCATGCCCTATGAATGGTTCATGGCGCTGGAGCAGCCTGTCATCCCGTGGCTGGTCTTCACCGACGCCGGCCCGTTCAACGACCCGGCCTATCTCGATCGCTACGGCTTCATTCCGGACACCATCATATCAGGCAAGAACGCGCTGCCGATCGGCATTGCGCAGGGCGGCCCGATGCTCGACCCGTCGGGCGCGCCATGGCGCAACCCGCGCAACAAGCAGGACATGACCGGCGTCGGCCTGACCTGCGCGGCCTGCCATACCGGACGGTTCACCTACAAGGACACCGCTGTCATCGTCGACGGCGGACCTGCGCTGACCGACCTGTTCAAGCTGAAGCAGGGAATGGGCGTAGCGCTGCTCTACACGCGGCTGATCCCCACGCGCTTCGATCGGTTCGCCGAACGGATCCTGGGGCCGGACTCGGCGGTCGCGGATCGCGATATCCTGAAGTACCAGATCGACCAGGTCCTCAAGCAAATGAAGGCCGTCAAGAATCTCGAGGAGGCCGTCGCTTCCCAAAGCGTCCTCGAAGGCTATGGCCGGCTGGACGCGCTGAACCGGATCGGCAATCAGGTGTTTTCAATCGACCTGAAAAAGCCGGAAAATTACGCGGGCTCCTCGGCGCCGGTGCATTACCCGCGGATCTGGAACACGCCGTGGTTCGATTGGGTGCAGTATAACGGCTCCATCATGCAGCCGATGGTGCGCAATGCCGGCGAAGCGCTGGGCGTATCGGCGGAACTCAATCTGCTCGACCCGTCGAAGGGCCTGTTCAAAACGAGCGTCAACATCGACAGGCTCAACGAAATGGAGCAAATGATCGCAGGCGATCCGCCGAGCCTGGAAAAAGGCTTCTCGGGCCTGAGGTCACCGCGGTGGCCGAGCGACATCCTGCCGGCGATCGACGAAAAGCTCGCTACCCAGGGCGGCGAACTCTACAAGGTGCATTGTCAGGAATGCCACCGGCCGCCGGTCTCGACCAAGGCGTTCTTCGATTTCAACAACAAGGATTGGTGGACCAAAAACGAGGCCGGCCAGCCGGTCCTCAAGATCGAAAACATCCCGATCGAGCATATCGGCACCGATCCCGCCCAGGCCGCGGATATGATCGCCCGGAAGGTCGCCATTCCCCCGCATCTTGGCATCGACAAGAGCGATTTCGCTGACGCGCTCAGGCTCCTCGTCGCGAAGACCGTCAACGTCATTTATGACCAGCGGAAACTGGACGAAAAGCAGCGCAACGCCATGAACGGCAATATGCCCAATGAGATCCTGGGCGAGCTGGTCTACAAGGTCCGTCCGCTGAACGGCGTTTGGGCCACCCCGCCCTACCTCCACAACGGCTCGGTTCCAAATGTCTACGCGCTGCTGTCTCCGGTCGACGAAAGGCCGAAGAAATTCTATCTCGGCAACCGCGAGTACGACCCGGTGAATCTCGGCTACAAATACGACAAGCTCACCAACGGCTTCGAATTCGACACCTCGATCCGAGGAAACTGGAACACGGGCCACGAATTCGCCGACAAGCCGCCGAAGACCAAGGGCGTGATCGGCAAGAAACTGGCTCCCGACGAGCGCAAGGCGATCATCGAGTACCTCAAGACGCTCTGAGACATGATGCCGCGCAGGCCGGACCGACTCCGGCCGCGCTGCAACACGCTTGCGGAAACGAACTGGCCGCGACCGTGCGCAACCCGCCCATGCGGTGGCGCGATTGACGATTCCAGCGCTTTGGTCTGAGGTAGGCGCAGCTTTCGTCTTCATCGGGAAAAGCGCATGGCTGCGGGCAAGCAAGGTCAACAACAACGTCCGGCCGAGGTTGATGCGGTGTTTGACGCCGTCATCGTCGGCGCCGGCTTCGCAGGCATGTACATGCTGCACCGCCTGCGCGGGCTTGGCTTCACCGCGCGGGTCTTTGAGGCCGGCGGCGGCGTCGGCGGCACCTGGTACTGGAACCGCTATCCCGGCGCGCGCTGCGACGTCGAGAGCATGCAGTACTCGTTCTCGTTCTCCGAAGAACTCGATCAGCAATGGGACTGGTCGGAGAAATACGCGCCGCAGCCGGAAATCCTCGCCTACGCCAACCATGTCGCCGACCGCTTTGATCTGCGCCAACACATCCGGTTCGACACCCGCGTCACGGATGCGAGCTTCGACGAAATTGCAAAAGGCTGGCGCATCGAAACCGACCGCGGCGACAAGGTGTTCGCCAAGTTCTGCATCATGGCGATCGGCTGCCTGTCGGCGGCAAACCATCCGCCCTTCAAAGGACGCGAGGATTTCAAGGGGCCAGTCTATCACACCGGCGAATGGCCGCATGAAGGGGTTGATTTCACCGGGCTTCGCGTCGGCATCATCGGCACCGGTTCTTCGGCGATCCAGTCGATCCCGATCATCGCGCAGCAGGCCTCCGCCCTTACCGTATTCCAGCGCACGGCGACCTACTCCGTGCCGGCCTGGAACGCGAAACTGACGCCTGAATACCGACAATCGATCAAGGCCGATTATCCGGCGCTTCGGGCGAAAGCGCGGGCGCGGCCGACCGGCTTCTATTTCCCCTTCAACATGAAGCCGGCGCTGGAGGCCTCACCGGAGGAACGTGAGCGGCAATATGAAGAGGCCTGGGAGCGCGGCGGGCTACCGTTCCTCGGCGCCTTCGGCGACCTCTTGTTCGAGAAGGAAGCCAACGACACCATCGCCGAATTCGCGCGCAACAAGATCCGCGGCATCGTCAAGGATCCCGCGACCGCCGAGCTGCTGTGCCCTTCGAACGTGTTCGGCTGTAAGCGTTTGTGCGTCGATACCGGCTATTTCGAAACCTATAATTTGCCGCATGTGAAACTGGTCGACGTCTCCAAAACGCCGATCGAGCGCTTTACGAACAAAGGCATCGAGGTCGACGGGTCAGAATATCAATTCGACGCCATCGTCTCCGCGACCGGCTTTGCGGCGATGACCGGCTCGTTCGACAAGATCCGCATCACCGGTCGCAACGGGCAGACGCTATCAGAGAAATGGCGCGCCGGCCCCCGCGCCTATCTCGGCGTCGCAACCGTGGGCTTTCCCAATTTGTTCACCATCACCGGGCCGGGCAGCCCGTCGGTGCTGGCGAGCATGATCCAGGCGATCGAACAGCATGTCGACTGGATGGCCGACTGCATGGCGCATATCCGCGACATCGGTGCTGATACAATCGAGCCCATCGAGCAATATCAGGATGAATGGGTCGAGCACGTCAACGAAGTGTCAAAAATCTCGCTGCGCTCGACCTGCAGTTCCTGGTATGTCGGCGCCAACATCCCCGGCCGGCCGCGCGTCTTCATGCCCTATATCGGCGGCTTTCCGATCTACGTGCAGAAATGCAACGAGGTCATGAGCAACGGTTTTGAGGGTTTTGTGATCGACGGTGCCGACCCGCGTAACGAAGCACCGCGCGTGCGGCTGACCGAGCGCTGGCGCGTCCCGCTCGACATCGACGTCATTTCGCCCGCGGCGGTCGCCGCCCGGCGCGTACCCATGGTTTGAGGCGCTTACTTTGGAGCGCTCTGAAGTGCTTATCTGGAGACCACCAGCCGCAATCGCGGCTTGATCGTCTCGTCGAGTTCGGCCTTGAGCTCGTGCACGCGCGGATCGTCGGAACGCGCGGCACACACCGAGTATTGATTGACCGAACGCACCAACGCGCGCCGCTCGTCGGCCCGTTTCGTCACCTGCGGGCTGGAGAGCCTCAGAACCATTTGCCCGAGCTGCACCAGCAACTCGTCGATCGCACGGTCTATCGCGGCAACTTCCTTCATCGCGCGTCTCCTTCAGAGGAGCAATGAACGGCGAAGCCAGCCGTTCCTCGCACTCAGGCCTGATGGATAATCAGCCGTAAACGGGGAACCAGTCTATCAAGGCGCGCGCAAATTCTGCTTGATGGAATTCTTCGCAATTTAGCAAACTCGGCGGCATTCCCGCTCGATGTTGCGTCGCCAAAAATGAGCGGGCACGGCAGCGCGGCATCCTCGAGCCATGCGGCAAACGTAATTGCGGCAGCTTTGCGCGCGACCTAAGGTGCGGCCTGTCCAACGCGAGGCATTCTGCATGGTTACGCCGCTCGATCCCGTCATCGCCCAGATCATTCCGCTGTTGCCGCTGCGCGACCCCACGACGATGACGCCGCAGAGCGCGCGCGATGCGCTTCGCGCGCTGGCGGATGCCCGTGCCGCGGTGCCGCCGCCTCCGGTCGCGAGCGCAGAAAACACCAAGGTCAAGGGTGCTGCCGGTTTCCTAGCCGCGCGGGTCTATCGCAACACGGAAGACAAATCACCGACGGTGGTGTTCTTCCATGGCGGCGGCTGGGTCGCCGGCGATCTCGAAACCCATGACCGGCAAGCCCGGCTGCTTGCGATCGAGACCGGTGCCGTCGTCATTTCAGTCGACTACCGGCGGCCGCCCGAGGTGCGCTTTCCCGGCGCGTTCGAGGACGCATTCGCCGCCGTCAAGGACATCGTCGAACGCATCGCCGAGTTCGGCGGCGACATCAAGCGCGTGGGCGTCGCCGGTGACAGCGCCGGCGGCAATCTGGCGGCGGTGACCGCAATCGCGTGCCGCGATGCCGGTATCAAGCTCGCAGCGCAATTGCTGGTCTATCCCGTCACCGATGTTTTCGGCAATTTCGCCGATACCAAAGAGAACGCGCGCTTTCCCTCCCGCGCTGAAAACGCCGAGGGCTACTTCCTGTCGCGCGCCGTCATGGAATGGTTCTGCGGCCATTATCTTGCCGACGCCGCTGACGGCGCCAACTGGCGCGCCTCGCCACTACGCGCAAAAAGTCTCGTCGGGCTGGCGCCCGCGATCGTCACCACGGCATGGTTCGATCCGCTCCGCGACGAGGGCAAGGCCTATGCGGATGCGCTCATCGCCGCCGGCGTCGCCACCAAATACTATGACGGCCCAGGCCTGATCCACGGCTATTTCGGGCTCGGCGAAGCCTCCGAGGCAGCCAGGCGCGAAGCACAACGCGCCCGCGCCGATTTCAAGACGCTGCTTGAGCAGGGCGCATAAACACAGCGGGCCTTGTCAGCGCCATCGAGCTAGGCAACTATCCCGCATCATCGGGCCACCGTCAGGTGCGGCCGGGTCGCTCGGACGTCAAGATCCGACCAGGGAGGATAGACATGCTCGCATCCATCCGCTTACGCGGCGTTGCCGCCGCCGCATTGTTGCTCGCATCCATCTCCGGCGCATTCGCCGAAGGCCCCATCACCGCCAAGCCTGAGGAGACGGGTTTTTCGAGCGCAGGACTCGCGCGCATCGATGCCTATCTCAAGAACGAAATTGCCACGGACAAGATTCCCGGCGTGATCATGATGATCCAGCGCAATGGCAAGACCGCCTATTTCAACAGTTTTGGCGTTCGCGATCCCGGCACCAAGGCGCCGATGACGCCTGACACCATCTTCCGCATCTATTCGATGACGAAGCCGATTACGACGGTGGCGGCGATGATGCTGGTCGAGGAGGGCAAGCTGCAACTCGACGAGCCCGTGTCCAAATACATCCCGGCTTTCGCCGACGTGAAGGTCGGCGTCGAGAAGAAGGGCGAGGACGGCAAGATCGGACTCGATCTGGTCGCACCCAGGCGCCCGATGACGATCCAGGATTTGATGCGCCACACCTCCGGCCTGACCTACGGCGTCTTCGGCGATGGCGCCGTCAAGAAGCTCTATCGCGAGGCAAACCTGTCCGAGGGTGATCCTGACAACGCCCTGTTTGCCGAACGGCTGGCCAAATTGCCGCTGGTCTATCAGCCCGGCTCGACATGGGAATACAGCCAATCGACCGATATCCTCGGCCGCGTCATTGAGGTGGTCTCCGGAAAATCGCTCTTTCAGTTCATGAAGGAGCGACTGCTCGATCCGCTCGGCATGACCAATACGACCTTCTATGTCACCGATACGGCCAAGCAATCCCTGATCGCCGAACCCTTTCCGAGCGACCGCAAGATCGGGCCCGGTGCGGAAATGGGCGACCCGCGCGTCGCGCGAAAGTACGAGTCCGGCGGCGGCGGCATGGTGTCCACCATCGGCGACTATTCGCGCTTCGCCGCGATGCTGGCCAATGGCGGCGCGCTCGACGGCAAGCGATATCTCAGCCCGAAGACTGTCGCCTATATGGGCTCGAACCATATCGGGCCGGGATCAGGCGTGACCCCGGGACCCGTCTATTCGCCGGGACCCGGCTTCGGATTTGGCCTCGGCTTCGCCGTTCGCACCGACGCCGGCGTCAGTCCGATCGAGGGATCGGTCGGCGAGATGAGCTGGTCAGGCGCCGGCGGCACGACCTTCTGGGTCGATCCGAAGGAAAACATGTTCGTCGTCTTCATGTCGCAGACGGTCGTGCACCGCGGAAGGCTCCGCATCGCTCTGAAAAATATCGTCTACGGCGCTTTCGAAAAATAGGGATTATCGAGCGACCGTTAGGCAAGACACCGCTTGCGCAGGGCGCATGGAAGCGCGCGACTTGAGTCTGAAGTCGTGCCGGAGATGGCAATGCGGCTGATCCATCTTCCGGCCATCGGCGGCGATGCCGGCGGGCATGTCCTTGAACTCGCGGATCAGGCTGTCCTTGACGCCGAACACTACGTCTGAATCGAGATACTGGTCGCCGGCCACGAACAGGTGCGTCACCAGTTGCTCGCAGCCGGGTGCGCCGATCATGAAATGCACATGGGCCGGCCGCCAGGGATGACGGCCCTGGGCTTCGAGCATCTCGCCGACCGGCCCGTCATGCGGAACGGGATAGGCCGCCGGCTTGATCGACCAGAACCAGAACCGGCCATCGCTGTCGGTATGGAATCTTCCGCGCATGGCGGCCGCCACGGCGTCCTTGCGCTGCACGTCGTAATAGCCATCATCGTCGGAGTGCCAGACGTCGACGACAGCACCGGCAATCGGCTTGCCGCGGGCGTCGGCCACCGATCCGGTGACGAGCATGGGCTCACCATTCATTCCGCCGGAGATATCGGCGCCACAGGCGAGTTCAGGCGCGTCCTTGACAAAGAACGGACCGAGCACCGTCGTCTCGGTCGCCTGTTCCGGCATCCGATGGTTGATCGCATCCACCAGCATGGAGACGCCGAGCGTATCCGATAGCAGGATAAACTCCTGCCGCTTGTCGTCGCACATCTGGCCGGTTCGCGTCAGGAAATCGATCGCGGTTTCCCATTCGCCCTGCGTCGGTCCGATTTCACGGACGAAAGCATGCAGGTGCCGGACCAGCGCTTCGCTGATCTGCCGGGTACGCAGGTCCTTTGCCGCGGCCACGCGCTGCAGCACGGCTTCCGTGATCGTGAACTCATCAAAGTTGCGCACTTGTTGTCTTCCCCAAAGCTAACGGTCAGGAATGCCTGGCGTCGTCGACCGGTGCTGTTCCCGCCCAGGCGCGCGCGATCAACCCTCGTATCGTCTCGCGCTCCACGGGGCGCGGATTCCAGTAGGGATTGGTGACTGCAATGCCCGCCGCCCGGTCGATATCCTGTTCCCGCATGCCGAGTTCGCGCAGCGACCTTTGAACGCCGATCGCTCCGGCAAGTTCAAACAGCCCGCCGGCCGCATCCTCCCGGCCGATCGCCCGCGCAATCCGTGCCATCGCTTGCGGTGCGGCCGATGCGTTATAGGCGAGCGCGTGCGGCAGCACCGCCGCATGCGTTTCGGCGTGCGGCAGATTGAAGGTGCCGCCGAGCGTGTGGCAAAGCTTGTGATGCAGCGCCATCCCGACCGCGCCAAGGCAGCAGCCGCAAAGCCAGGCGCCATAGAGCGCATCGGTGCGCGCTTCGACGTCGGCGGCGTCAACGTGGATCTTCGGTAGCGCCCGGGCCAGGCTCCTGATGCCTTCCTCCGCCATCAGCGAAATGATCGGATTCTGATCGCGGGCGTAGAGCGCTTCGACCGCGTGCGCGATTGCATTGAGCCCTGACGTCGCCGACAGCGACGGCGGCATGGTCAGGGTGAGGTCGACGTCGTAGATGACCGTCTCCGGCAACACCTTCGGACTGGATTGCGTGGTCTTCAATCCGTCCTGCGTTTCGCCGAGGATCGGCGTCATCTCCGAACCGGCATAGCTGGTCGGTACCACGATCTGCGGCAGGTCGGTGCGCCGCGCGATCGCCTTGCCGAGCCCCGTGGTCGATCCGCCGCCGATCGCCACCACGCCATCGGCGTCGAGTTCATTGACGCGGAGCAGCGCGCGCTCGGTCACATGCACCGGCGTATGCATTTCGGCTTGCGCAAATGTCCCGACGGCGCGCTGGCCGATCATGGCCGCGATCTCCTCGGCTTGCCGCGCCTGATGAGGCGTTGCAAGGATCAGCGCGCGCCCAATTCCAAGCCGCGCCAGCTCGGCTGGAAGCTCACGAAGCGTTCCCGTTCCAAATATCACCCGCATCGGGGCGGCCTGGTACGTGAAGTTTTGCATCGGATCGTTCCTTGCGGGAGCTGGGCGGACGCCCGATGAACGACGGACGCCCGCACCCGTTAGCGTGTCCGACTACGCCGCCGTGGACGTAGCCAGGCGTTCGGTGCTCGCCTTTACGCTCGAGCGGTTGGCCAGCAGGATGATCCCGCCCGCGGCGAGCGCCGCAAGACCGATCGAGACGAACATCGGCAGCGAGCTCTGGTAGTTCTGTTGCAGCGCGCCCGCCACGAACGGCCCCAGGATAGCGCCGACACGGCCGACGCCCAATTCCATTCCGACGGCGGTCGCCCGCACATTGGTCTCATAGGCAGCCGCCGTGAAATTGTTGAGCACGAACTGCGCGCCGATGATGAAGAAACCGGCTGCGGCCACGCAAGTCACGTTCACGACATGATCATTGAGGAACACCAGCGTCAGCACCGCGCCGCCGCCGAACGCCCACCACAGGCCGAGCAGGCCTCTGCTATGGCCGAAGCGATCGACGAGATGCCCCAGGACGATGCCGCCGACGAACGACATGATCTGCATCAGCGCGCCGAAGCCGAAGCTCGCCGCAAAGGTCTCGCCGCGCTGGATCATGACGGTCGGGATCCATCCTGACAGCCCGAAGATGCAGAACAGGCTGAGGAAGGCGGTGGCCCAGATCGCGATGGTGGTCCTGCGATATTTCGGTTGCAGCAATTCGAGGATCGAATTGCCCGAGGCCTGGCTCTTGTCGGCTGCAATGGTCGCCGACGCATAGACATGGGCGCGCTCGGGACGCAGCTTGGCCAGCATTTCGCGGATCTCCGTCACCCGTCCCTGGATTGCCAGGAACTTCGGCGACTCCGGCAGCATCACATGCATGAACGGCAGCAACAGGAACGAGAGCGACCCGATCCAGTACAGGCTGGTCCACCCGAGCGTCGGCGTCGCGAACACGCCGACGACGCCGGCCAGTGTGCCGCCGGCCGCCCAGCCCAGGGCGACGCCCCATAGCGCGAAGGTGTTGGCTACCCGGCGCGGCGCGAGTTCATTGATGTAGGTGGTCGCCAGCGGCAACAGCACACCGAGACCGAGGCCGGTGAGCAGCCGCAACGCGCAGAAGGATATGAACGAGTTCGCCAGCACCGCCGTCAACAGCGTGAAGATGCTGGTGATCCAGAGTCCCGCCAATAGCGTACCGCGGCGCCCGAATTTGTCCGCCGCAACCCCGTGCAGGGCAGCACCCAGCAGGAAGCCGACCAGACCGCTGGAGATCAGAAGGCCGGCCTGTCCTGCCTTGAGGCCCCAGGGCCCCGCGACATAGTGGATGACGTAAGCCGGATTGAAGGTGTCGTAGCCGTCGAACAGGGTCAGCAACCCCATGATGGCGCCCAGACGCCAGTGGAAAGCCCCCACCTTGGCGTCCGCCAGTTCCTCGTGAACGTCGATTGCTTGCGAACTCATATTACCCTCCCGATGTCGTTTTGCCTCTTGAAAGACGCCTGCCGGCTATTCTGCGGCTTGAGCGACCTTGCTGGATTGCTGCGAAAGATTGTCGTCGAGCTTGAACAGCTTGCGCGCGTTGTCGCGTCCGATCTTCTTGCGGTCCGCCTCGCTGATGCTGGCGCTGTCGAACCATTGCGCGGCGTGATCGACGTTTTCGAACGGCCAGTCCGCCGAGAACAGGATCTTGTCGGAGCCGACTTCGAGCAGCGCATCGATCAGTGTCTGGGTGCGGAAGTTGCCTGACGTGGTCAGGTAGAAATGCTCGTGGAAGTACTCGCAGATCTTCTTCTTCGCCTTGTGGCGCGGCGGCGTCTTCACCCAGCCGTTGCGATGGTCGATGCGCCACATGCTGTAGGGCAGCCCTTCTCCCATATGGCCGATAATAATGCGCAAGCCGGGATGGCGATCAAACAATCCGGAGCCCATCAGGCGCAAGGCATGGACGGCGGTTTCCTGGCCGAAGGCCCAGGTCGGCCCGAGCAGCCATTCGTGGCCTTCATAAATCTTGCAATCCTCGGGCAGAGGATTGCGCGGGTGCAGATAGAAGGGCACGTCGAGTGCCTCGATCTTGGCCCAGAACGGCGAATAGCGGTCGAGATCGTAATAGACGGCGTTCCTGGCGTCGCCGACCTGCGAGAAGCCGTTGACCAGCGCGCCCTTGAAGCCGAGCGTATTGACCGCGCGCTCCAGTTCGACGATGGCAAGATCGGGATCCTGCATCGGAAGCGCCGCAAACGCCTGAAAGCGATCGGGACGCTTGGCGACCTGTTCGGCCAGATAGTCGTTGGCGCGAACCGCGATTTCGTTCGCCTTCTTGGCGTTGGGAATCGCCTGCACCGCCGGCGCATTGAGCGAGAGGATCATCATCTCGACGCCCTGCTCGTCCATCTGCTTCAGCCGCTTGTCCTGGATATCCAGCAAACGGTCTTTCAGCTCGGGCCAGTAGCTTTCCGGGACGAAGCCCGCCGAATCCATCAGCGTTTCCGGGATTGCAAAGTGTTCCTCAAGCGCGATCTTGCCTTGCATTGCCATTCTCCCTTTCGGTTTCTTTCAGTACTGACCTTGCGGCGGCAGGCCCAAAGCGAGCTGGCCGTACATGGTGCCCACGGCATCCCAGTTCATGCTGATGTGGCGCCCGACCGCGTTCGCATCGCGCCAGGCGCGCTGCACCGGATTCGCAAGATCAAGCCCCTGCCCGCCGGTTGACGCATTGAGCGCTTCGCTGGCCCGGATCGCCAGTGATACCGCAAACGCCTGGCCACGGCGGCTGGTGATCCGGTCTTCGATCGAGACCGGCTTGTGGGCGCGAACCGCCGTCGCGCGATCGCGCAGATCGCGCAGCAGGATTTCGCGGGCGGCATCGGTGGAGGCAGCGGCTTCGGCGACGCGGAGCTGGATGGTCGGGAATTCCGCCATCCGGTTGTTACTGCCAGCCACTGCGCCGCGCGTGACGCGCTTGCTGGTGACTTCAAGATAATCCTCGAGCGCGCCCGCGGCGGTACCGACCGCGACCGAGGCGAGGCACGACGGAATGTTGCACAGCATCGGGATCGAAAAGGTGGAGTTGTCAGCATACAGCGACGCGCCCGGCGTCTTGCCCGATGTCGTCTCCTGAAACGTCAGGACGCGGTGCTCGGGAACGAACACGTCCTTCAATTGCAGCGTCTTGCTCCCGGTGCCGCCGAGGCCGACCACGTTCCAGTTGTCGTCGATCGCATAATCCGACGCCGGCACCAGCAGGAACGCCGGCGTGAAACGATCCGCCTCTAGCCGCGACGGCAGCAGCGCGGCACACAGCGACCATTGCGCGTTGTCGCAGCCGCTGGCGAACGACCAACGTCCAGATAAGGTGTAACCGCCGTCGGACGCGATGGCCTTGCTTGCGGGCGCGTACGAGCCGCACGCCAGCGCTTCGGGATTCGTATCCCAGACGTCCCGCTGGGCCTGTTCGGGGAAGCTCGCGATCAGCCATTGATGCGCCGCGAGCAGCCCGCCAACCCAGGCGGTCGATGCGCATACTTTGGCGAGTTCGATGTTCAGATCGACCAGCACGTCGAAATCATATTCGTAGCCGCCGAAGGCGCGCGGCTTGACGATCTCGAAATAGCCGATGTTCTTCAGCGCCAGCATGTTCTCCGCCGGCACCCGTCCGCTTTTTTCCGTTGTGTGCGCCCGCGCCTTGATTTGCGGACTGACGCCCTGAAGGCGGGCTTTGAGTTCGGCGACGGTCGGGCGTTTTCCGAGCGGCTGGCTCGGACGCCTTTCGATGGTCTGCGCGGCAACGTTCATGTCGGTTCCTCCGTAGTCCATGGTTTTCAGGCGGCGTTAGGCCGCTCGGCTAGGCGGCTTTGGTTTCGGTCGGCACGGAAAAGCAGTAGGTCGCGTCCTGATAGATAAGGGGATCGACGGGATCGTGCACGTTGACGCGCTCGACCTCGCCGATGAATACGGTGTGCGTGCCGTAGGGAACGGCGGCGGCTTTCCGGCAGAAGATGTTGATCTGGGCGCTCTCGAGATAGCTGATGCCATCGGGCGAAATCGCCCAGTCGCCGAGGCCGAAGCGGGTTTCCGGCGGCAGCGCGCCGCTGAAGGCGGCCGACAGCGCCGCCTGGTCCCGTCGCAGCAGATTCACGCAGAACCGGCGCGCCAGCAGCATGATGTCGTGAAGCAGGCTCGACTGATTGACACAGACCACCAGCGACGGCGGGTCCATCGACAGCGAGGTCACCGCGGTCGCCGTCATGCCGTGACGGCGGGTCTGGTCGGCCGACGTGATGACGGTGACGGCCGCGGGGAAGCGGCGCATCGCAAGCTTGAACGATGAACGGAGGTCGTCGGTTGCAGCATCCAGGGACATGGTCCCCTCCCAATTTTTCAAAAGGATCCGCTTCTGTGTCGGATGATTTCAATAACAATATTTGTAAATGCAAATGTTTGTCAATCAAAAATTACGAATGCAATTCACTTGCTGGAATCGGGACATTTCGGCTACTTCTCAGCGCGCAATTGTTGCGGCATGTCGGAGCCAAAGCCTTGTACAGACTTTCGAATTCGTTTCCGTATCTGCTCAACCGGGTCGGCGTGCGGATGGGCGAGCTGTTCTCGCGGCGCATCGCGCCATACGACGTGACGCTGCCGATGTACCGGGTGATGGCGGCACTTTGGGAAAATGGCGACCAACGCTTGAGCGATCTTTCCACCGTGACCACGACGGAGATTTCGACACTGTCGCGGCTTGTCGGCGACATGAAGCGCCGGGGCTTGGTCTCGCGCAGCCGTCTGGAAGACAACGGCCGCACGGTTGCGATCAATCTCACCGCAAAGGGCAAGCTCTTGCTGGAGGAGCTGATGCCGATTGCCGTTCATTTTGAAGAGGTCGCGGTATCAAACTATTCGGAAGCCGAAGTCTCGCGCCTCAAGATCGTGTTCCGCGAAATCTATCAGAGCCTGGGATCGATCGAACCCGAGATCGAAGCGACGAAAGCCGCCGCGATGCCGAAGCGGAAATCGTCGCCGAACCGCGCGCGATCGAAACCGCGCGCGAAGGAATAAGCGGCGGCGTGAGCGCCGCCTACGCCGCTCTTACGCCGGCCAGGAAGCTCGACACTTCGTCCTGCAGCGCCTTTAGCTTGCGGCCGAGCCGGTCGCCGGACTCCAGCACCATCTGCGCCTTCGCGCCGGTTTCCGTCGTCGCCGCTGTGACGTCGGAGATGTTCTGCGAGACCTGATTGGTGCCGGCCGCGGCCTTCTGCACGCTCGAGGCGATTTCCTGCGTCGCGGCGCCCTGCTGTTCGACAGCGGCCGCGATCGAGGACGAGATCTCGTTCACTTCCATGATCGTCGAGCGAATGCTCTGGATGTTTTCGACCACCTGCTGGGTCTCGGCCTGAATGGCGTTGATCTGCGCGCTGATCTCTTCGGTGGCCTTGGCGGTCTGGCTGGCGAGCGACTTGACCTCGCTGGCGACCACCGCAAAGCCCTTGCCGGCCTCGCCGGCACGCGCCGCCTCGATGGTAGCGTTGAGCGCCAGCAGATTGGTCTGCGAGGCGATGTCGTTGATCAGGCCGATCACTTCGCCGATCTTGTGGGCGGCAATCGCGAGACCCTGGACGGTCTCGTTGGTGCGCTGGCCGTCGGCGGCGGCCTTGTCGGCGATCTGGGCGGCGTGACCGACGCGCTGGGTGATCTCGGAAATCGACGCGGAAAGTTCTTCGGCGGCCGACGCTACGGTCTGCACGTTCGACGACGCCTCCTGGGAAGCCATCGCCACCGCCTTGGAGCGGTCGCTCGCCTGGCTGGCCGTATGGGACATTCCTTGCGCGGTGCCCTGCATTTCGCTCGCATCCTTGATGACGTCACCGACGACGGCCTGGACGCTGGCTTCGAACTTGCTGGCCAGATCCATCATCGATTTGCGCTTCTCGGCGTCGCTATCGGTCTTCAGCTGCGCCTGCTCGGCGTGCATCTTGGTCACCGCCTCGGCATTGTCCTTGAAGACGCGCAGCGATTTGGCGAGTGCGCCGACCTCATCCTTGCGCTGCGTATAGGGCACCTCGAAAGCGGTATCGCCGGACGCCAGCCGGTCGGTCAGATTGGTGATGGTCGTGAGCGGCCGCGTCACGCTGCGGCCAATGAAGAACGAGCTGATCAGTACCAGCGCGAACACGGCCAGGCACACCAGCGCGAACATCTGGGCGGTCTGCCGGAACACCGCATCGACGTCGTCGAGATAGATGCCGGTGCCGATGATCCAGCCCCAGGGCGCGAAGCCTTTCACATAGGAAATCTTCGGCACCGGTTGATCGAAGCCGGGTTTTGGCCAGAGATAGCTGTAGAAGCCGGCGCCCTTCGACTTCACGACGTCGACGAATCCGATGAATAGCCGGTTGCCGTTCGGATCCTTCATCTCGCCGAGTTCCTTGCCGTCGAGCTCGGGCCTGATCGGATGCATGATCATCTTCGGCGACATGTCGTTGATCCAGAAATACTCTACCTTGTCGTAGCGCAGGCTTTTGATTTCCTGGATCGCCGCCTTCTGCGCGTCGTCGCGCGACAGCTTTCCGTCGGTTTCCAGCTTCTGGTAATGGGTCAGGATTCCATTTCCGATGTCGACCATCTGCTGCGTCTTGACCTGGCGATCCGTCATCATCTGCCCGCGCATGGTATAGAGCGCGATCGGGGCCATCACGACCATGCCGGCGAGGCTGAGACCAATCATGACGGCAAGCTTGAAGCTGATGCGGGAAAAGAACATCGGGTCAAATCCTGGGCCTGGGACGGAAAATAACCGCTTCAACATAGCCGGGACTTGTTAGCGAAGTTTTAAGCATGCGCTGGGTGGACCGGGGACTCGGTTGTATTGATATTGTTGAGCTTTGTAGTGGACCTGGAACACCTGAATACCCGGCCGCCGTTGCCATCTCGCAAAGGCAGCCAGGTATGAGGACGTGTTTTCGCGCCCCGATCGCTCAAATGGAGTGCTTCGGCTTGCGTGTCCTGGGCGCCTTGATCTGCTCAAGCTCCGTGACAAGCCAGCCAACGCCAGCATCCATCATCGCAACTTTTGGGAGAACCGCATTGATGGCGAAGTGCGGCAGCGCGATCGGCGCCTTGACGGCGACGATTCCAAAACGCGGACCGTGCATCTCGACGAACCGTCGCGGCAACGCCGAGACCAGATCGGTTTCAGCCAGCACGCCGAGGGCAAAGATGAAGTTCGGCACCGTCAATGCGACGCGGCGCGACAACCCTTGCCGGGCGAGTTCGACATCGACAAAGCCATAGGCATCCCCGGTATGCGAGACGACGAGATGCTGCATCTCGCAGTAATTCCGCAGGCTGGGTGCCTTCCCGAAGCGGTGTCCCGCGCGCGCCGCGATGACGAACTCTTCCTCATAGAGCGTTTGCTTGTGGAAGCGCACCGGCACATCGTCGAACGGGATCACGGCGATATCCATGTCGCGCGCTTCGAGATCGGCCAGCGCTTCCTTCCAGGCGAGGTCGGGCGTGGGCTGGCCCTGCGTCGGCAGAATCTGGCGGATGCCGATATCGATTCCCGGCGCGGTCTTCCGTAACGCTTCGAGCAATGGCGGCAGGAACACCGCCGACGTTCCGTCCGGCGCGCCGATGACGAAGCGGCGCGTCGAGCGTGCCGGATCGAACGGCGCGCTGCTCGACACCACGCCCCGGATGCGCGTCAGGATTTCGGAAACGGGCGCCGCAAGTTCGCTGGCCCGCGCGGTCGGCACCACGCCCTTCGGCGTCCTGAGAAACAAGGGATCAGCAAGCAGTTTACGCAGCCGTCCAAGGCCATGGCTGACCGCCGATGGCGACAGGTTCAGCCGCTCGGCGGATCGCCCGGCGTGGCGCTCCTCCATCAGGATTTCGAACAGCACCAGCAGGTTCAGGTCGGCCCTGGATAGATCAGTTTTTTTCATCATATCGGTGAAATCATATCATTTTATTCATCTGCGATGAAGTGGCAAATGCACCCCGCCGGACGTCCAGGATCCGGCCGAAATCAAGGGAGTGCTCACATGTTCGGATTCTTGCGCAGGACACGACGGCCATTGGACCAAGGTAAACCTTCTGCTTGCCCGCTCGCCGGCATGTCGAGGCGCGCGGCGATGACGGCCGCGCTGAGCGCATCGCTGTCTTTCCGGCCGTCGCAATGCCTGGCCAATTCAGCCGCCAGCGCGGGCCATCCGCCCGTTGAGCTGATCCAGCGCACCGAAGCGCAAGCGGTCGCCTTCATGCGCGGCGAGATGGACGAATGGTCCAGGATGGTTCGTATCGCTGATGACTTCACGTTGATGCAGCCGTTCGGCGGACCGGCCAGCCACGGCTTTAATGCCAGCCCCGAACGTCTGACACAGCTCGCCAAGTACTTCAGAAATGGCGATGCGAAACTCGAGCTTGTGCAGAGCTACGCATCCGACGGTCTGGTGGTTCTCGTGATGATCGAGCGCCAGCATGGCGAGGTCGGCGGCCTGCCCGATCAGGACTGGTCACTCCGCGTCACCCAGGTCTATCGCAAGCACGGTTCGGAATGGCAGCTGGTCCATCGCCATGCCGATCCCCTGGTCCGTCACGTCGGCCTGGAGACGGCCGCGGCCATCGCCCGCGGCGCCCGGCTCGGCGAAAAGTCCTGAGAAAGGCTAGTTGCTCTCTGGCAGCTCGGCGGCGAACTCAAGCGCGCGACGCGAACGTCGTTCAGTTTAGCTCCCGCCATGCGCCTGCGCGAACGCGCGACTGCCTGTCCCTCCTTCAGTCTAGTGACAGCGCCAATTCTACCGAGTAGTAAATACAGCCAGCAACCAACGCTTTCCGACTGAACTAAACAGGCCGTAATGCCATATTCGCCAAGGCCAAATCTGATGCCACGAGATAGAGAACAGATGAGAGTGATTGGTTCGCTCGCTTCTAACATGATCGCAAAGCATCGCTCGATCTTGGTCGTTCTGATGTTTGTGGTGCTTTTGCAAATCCCCGCGGCGGTAAATCTCAAATCATACATTTTGACTGGTCAAGACTTCAATCCAGTGAACTTTGGTCAGCTGTTTCTCCACTCTGACCTTCCGGCCGCTGACGATGTCGAAATTGGCGAGAACGCCAGGACGATGAGCTTTTCATCGCTCTACATGTGGATGCCATTGGCACTCCACTACGTCGGACTTCCGCTCGAGTCCGGGGTTTTAGTTCATGCGCTATTTGGCTTACCCCTCCTTCTATTTGGAATCTACTTTCTGTCCTTCTCACTCTTCAGAAGCAGCCATGCAGCCGCGTTAACAGCTTTGCTGTTTCCCGCGGGGAATTTTGGGCTGTTTATGACGAATGTGGGTTATCCAATCCTCTACAAGAACGGATTTTACTACGGAGACTTCAACCACGCCTTCGCCGCGTTTGCGCTGGGATTTCTGATCCGAGGTCAAATTATCAGAGCCGCTATTCCTCTGGCGCTGGTTCTGCTCATCAATCCTACATACGGCATCAATGTCGCCGAGATCTTCGGTATGACGATTCTCTTCTCCTGGCGAAAGATGCTGACGAAAGAGACCGCCGTAGCGCTGACGATCGTTTGCCTTTCGATCCTGGGCGCTTACATACAAATTCGGGCGAGCTCGCCGGTCATTGCCCCTGCACCATTCGAAGCAAGGCGATTCGCCATCGAGGCCTACGGGCATATCACAGGTCACATATACGACCTCCGCCAGTACCTGCTGGGACAAGTGACGCTCGTTTTGATCCTGTCATTTGCCGTTCTCCGGGAGTGGCGCCAAAAAGATTCGAATAATCTGGTCGTCGCCGCTGCCGTGCTCGCATCCTTTATTGTTTTCGGAATTGTGTTTTACTTTTTGCTTTTTGCACTGGCTCCAGAGATCTTTATTTTGCTTTCTCCGAGCAAGATGTCGATGATCGTTTCGCTGTGGGCGGCCTGCTATGCGGGGTATGGCCTCTTAGAAGTCTTCCGTTCTTTGAGTGCACCCCGGCTAATTGCTGCTTGCATCATTCCCTTGGCGTATTTTCTGGGACGTGAAGGGCAATACTGGAGTATTTGGGCGGCTTCCATATGGTGTTCCGCTTGCGCTTTCTTATTTGCGGGCACGAGAACAACTCAACCGGACAATCACACGCTTAAAGCGTTCTGTTTTGTATCGATTTCCTGTGCGCTGCTGATCCACTTATCGCTATCAACCGCATGGATTTCAAATCGAGGTTTCTTCGATGTACGAGACGCTTTGCTCGACATCGAGATACGAGCGTCAAAAGTTCTTCCATCTGACGCGATGATTTTGCCGTTCCGGGACGCACCGCCTTCCATAAACCCGTATGGCATGTTCGCAAACTTTCCATTCAGGACTTATTCGCGGCGAGGCGCCGTCCCGTGGGTAGTCGGCCGCAATGCCTACTTCAATTCAGCGAGGCGCCATGAATTGGAGGAAAAGGTGTTCCAAGCCGCCACCGGCCGGCCGCTATGGCAGTCGATCCTCCAGCAATCCGAAGAAATGAAGGTCAACGCTCCCGCAGCTTACTATTTTGGATTGAGATATAGCGACGCGCGCCTCGTACTCGGCACAGCAGGCGCGTGGACCATTTATCAGGAACACGTCGACAGAATGATTAGTGCGGTCAACAAAATGACGCCAGACGAATTTCGCTTTTTTGCCGGGCGCGCAGGCGCCAATTACATCCTAATTTGCAAAGCGCCGGGCGCAGTGGCAACGCCCGCCGCAATTACCGAGAATGCCTATTTTGCTTTGATTAAAGTGCCCAACCCGTAGGGACTCAGCGCGCCGGCGGCGTCCGATCATCGTCAGTTCGCACGTTCAATCGAATAATGTGGTCGATGTTATCGCGGATCTGATGGTGCAGAAAAAAATCACAGATGAACCCCACCAAAAAAACGATCAACCCGAGCAACACTGCAGTAAGCGAGAATGACAGGAGAGGCCTGTCTTGAACGCGAAATTGATCTCCAAATCCGAACCAGAACAGAAACTCGCTTCCGACAAAGTAGGTTAGCACCAATAGCCCGATCGCCGTGATGCCAAATCCCAGCGGACCGAAAAAATGCAGGGGATTCAGACCAAACCGATGCAGAAAGAGCAGCGATAGCAGGTCAAACAAGCCCTGGTAACGAAACGACCGAAACTTCGAGAAGCCATGCCTTCGATTGTCATTGCCGATGGCAACCTCTCCAACCCGATAACCTGCAAGGTGGGCGAGCAACGGAAGATACCGATGGTATTGGCCGAACACGACGATGTTGCGGACCGTGGCGCCGGCATAGGCCTTAAAACCGCAATTCATATCATGAACTTTCAGGCCCGAGCTCAACTTTGTAACGGCGTTGTAAATGCGGCTTCCAACCTTTCTAACCAACGTTTCCTGTCGCGATACGCGCCAGCCGCTGACCAGATCGAAGCCCTCCGCAAGTTTTGCAAGGAATAGCGGTATATCTTCCGGCCGGTCCTGAAGGTCAGCGTCCATCGTAATTACAATCTCGGCATTGGTATCGCGAAAGCCCACCATCAAGGCGAGCGACTTTCCCGAATTGCGCCGCAGGTGGACGGCCCGTAGCCAAGTGTATTTGCGCTTCAAGTTCGCAACTGTATTCTCGGTGTCGTCTGTCGAGCCGTCGTTGATCACGACGACCTCGAACTCGCCGGAATAACCGATCGACCCGAATACATCACCAATCCGCGAGACGAGTTCTTCAAGGCTTTCAGCTTCATTGTAAGCTGGGACAACAACCGCGAATCGGATGCGATCCTTATGCGCGGTGTTCATGCTGTGGTCGTCTGGCTCTGCGTGAATCACCGCGACACCTGAGGAAATCTCAACCGCCAAGCTGCGAAAACCGCCAAATTATAGAGCAATCGATAATAATTCCGACGCCCCGCCATATGCTGGGAGTAGTAATGTTCGACCACGGACATGTCCACCAGACCGTCTTCCTGCCACAACGGATGTTTCAGCAAAGCATCGAGCCGGCTCTTAAGCGCGCCTTTCAACCAACGCGCTATCGGAAAAGTGAAGCCTTGCTTGGACTGATTTACGATTTCATTCGGCAACCCACGCCGACGTGCCAATTTGCGAAGCAGGACCTTGGTCTGGATGCCGCTTACCTTCATACTGCTTGGCAATGTATTTGCAAACTTGATCATGTCGCGCGAAAGAAGAGGCGATCTGACCTCCAAGCTGTTCAGCATCGCGCCACGATCGGTGTGCATGCAGACAAATTCAGGGAGAAATACCTGCTGATAGAAATGCAGACACTTGTTGGTGTCACCCTCGTTCGTCACACTTTTTTCCAACGGTTGAAACAATCCTAACAAGGACTCATCGTTCGCTTGCCGAGAGAAGAATGCGGGAGGAATCCCGGGCATCAGCCGCTTCAAATCCTCAGGCGGGACAGTCGCAAGCCAAAGTGGCAAACGATTCCAATCATCTGACGGAAAACCCTGCAGAAATGCAGCTGCCTTGAACTGCAGTCCCAGATAGCTGTCCGACCCTGGCAGAAAACCCAGCACGGATTGAGCCGCGGGGAAGAATGCAGCCGGCGCAAGTCGCAGCAACCGCGCAACCTGCAAACCCTGAAATGGTGCATATCCAGCGAACAGCTCGTCGCCGCCGTCCCCGGCTATGCCGACAGTGATATGTGTCCTGACCGATTGCGCTAGAAAGTGCGTATTCACCAGGCCCGGATCACCATGAGGCTCGTCGATGTTTTCCAGCACATGATCGAGAGCGTCGATCACCGAACTCTGGTTCAAGGTGAAAACGTGATGATTCTTTATGCCAATATGCTTAGCAACGGCGTTTGCCTTTGCACTTTCGTCGAAGTCGGCTTCGGACATGCGAACACTGAACGATTGAACTTCCGCATTTGAACGAGCGCAGGCATCGAGCACGATCGAGCTATCGAGCCCTCCGCTCAGAAAAACGCCGTAGGGGACGTCGGATCGCATCGACTGTACGCACGAGGCTGTTAGTATCTCATCAAGCTGATCGATTGCGTCAGACTCACTGAGCGGCTCGATGGGCTCTTTCGGAGTACTGGTCCAATATCGCTTGGGTTGACCCGCCTTCTTTTCGATCTCAAGGAAACAGCCCGGCGGCAATTTTTTGACGCCGGCAACGGGTGTATCCGTCCATGCATAATAACTGTTGGCCAGGAATCGGGCGAACGCACCTTTGTCTATCTGCCAAGAAAACGACTTCAATGAAAGCAACGAGCGCAATTCCGACGCATAAATCAGGCAGTCGTCGTCAGCGTAATAGTATAGCGGCTTCTGCCCAAGCGGGTCGCGAAAAATAATCTGGCGACGGTTCTCAAGATCATGCAATCCACCGGCAAACATTCCATCAAATCGCAACAGCGCATCGACGCCCCATTGCTTGAACGCTGCGAGCATTACCTCAGTGTCGGACGTGGTCGTGAATCTGTGTCCGTAGCCCGACAGCTCTTCTCGCAATTCAATGAAGTTGTATATCTCACCATTGAAGCTGAGCACTTCGCCGCCACCGTTCTTGCTGAACGGCTGGTTGGCGGATGCGGAAAGGTCGAGAATGCTGAGGCGTCGATGGCCAAGGTAAACACGGGGAGAGATTGTCTCCCCCTGGAATTCAGGTCCGCGGTGAGCGAGCAGTTTAGTCGCCTGTCGTGACTGTTCTATATCGTAATCGGTCAGATCCCGATTAAACAAAATCCAGCCAAAAACTCCACACATCGATTAGCGCTCACTGCATTCGCTTGCCGACCCAACGTACATTTTTACGCCCTTCGCGAAAATGCGTGGATCGAATCCGAAATCAGCCTTTGCATCTGACGAGTCCCACGGCGCATGCTGATGCAGCGTGGCAAGCTGCTGAAAAGGCAGGTTAGCCCAGGGCATCAGAAAAGCGCCAAACCTGGCCGCTATCTGAACAGGCTTGAGCGGGATGGGGAGCAATACTGGATAGGACCGAAGGTTACTCTGGATAATACCGATCATATCCTTCAGCTTGATTTGCTGCGGCCCAGCCACAACATAAGCCATTCGTTCACGCCCGTTACCCGCGAGAGCGGATAGAATGACGTCACAGAGATCCTCGACGAAAAGCGGCTGAAGCTCAATCGCACTACCGCCGATCACGGGAACGATTGGCCATTTCCGAACGCTTTCGACCAGTAGTCCTACGTTGCCTCTCTCGTGTGGACCATAGATAAGGCTTGATCGAATGAATTTCCATGGATACGGCGACGCTTCGATCAGCTTTTCCGCCGCTCGCTTGGCTAATCCATACCGGCCGAGTTTCTCGATTGCGGAAACTGAACTGAGATAAAGGATCTCCGCTCGTGCACCAGCGCGCTGCAAACCGTCCAACAAGTCGCGGGTGTATCCGATGTTCGAGTCGTCTATTTCTTTCGGACGACCGTTGACCCTGCCGGCCAAGTGAACCACCGCATCGATTTTCTGCGATCTAGCAATTTCCTCGACGATGCGAGACCTATCAGAGCCAATCAAGACCCATCGAACACCAGGAGAATCATTACTCAACGGCTTTCGACACAGCGCGGTTACGGTATAACCAGCGCTTATCAACCTCGGAAGCAAGTTGAGACCGACGAACCCGGTCGCTCCTGTCACCAGCAAATTCTTGCCAAGCATAGCGGCTAGCTGAGGCTATTGGCTATCAGGCGGACAATCGTCGTGGGTGCTTTTGCGAGCAGCCACGACGGACGGAGATAATAGTCGCGATATGCGCGGCCGTGCGCTTTTCGTACCTGGTCCGGCGTCGACGTTTCGATGTTAACCACCGGCCTGTACTCAGTGAACTGCGTGAAGTCCGTTGTCAAAAGTGATCCCTTCACAGATTCATATAGATCCGTGCCCGGAAAAGGAGTCGTGATGCAGAACTGGGCGCCGAGCGTATTCAGGTGCTTGGCGTATTCTATGGTGTCCTCCATCGATTCCTCGGTATCGCCGGTAAGACCAAGCATATAGAAGCCGTTAATCCGCACCCCCTTCTCGTGCAGATAGCCGACGATCCGCTCCTGCAACGCAACGGCCGGATTCTTTTTGCCCGATGCCAGCAGGATGTCGTTTGCACCAGTCTCGATGCCGAGATTGACGCCGCGAAGTCCGGCCTCCACCATTACGTCAATCAGACTTTCATCAAGGCAATCGATTCGGGTCTCGCAAGCCCATTCGACTTTCAAGTTGCGCTCGATCAGCAACTCGGAAATTGTACGTGCGTGCTTTTTATTAAGCGTAAAACAAATGTCCCGGAAAAGCATGCTGCGCATCCCGAAGTCGCGCACATTGCGTTCAATCTCATCGACCACATGCACGGGATCACGACGCCGGAACGCTTTCGTCTGCGACACCATATAGGGACAGAAATCGCAATTAAACGTACAGCCACGCGTCGACTGCACGGGGAAAAACGGGCGCTTGTGGAGCAGCGGAAAGTAATTGAACTTCTTGTGGTCCATCGCCCGCCAGTCTGGAAAGGGCAGACGCGTGAGATCCTTGACGACACCGCGATTTATCGGCCCCGTCAGCTCAATCTCGCTATCCAAAAAAGCAAACAATGCTGATTCAAGTTCGCCGCCGATCATAAAGTCGGCGTCGTTCTTAAACAGAGCCTGTTGTTCATATACAAACGGACCGTAGAAACCGATCTTTGCCTCGGGCATCAGCTTTCGCTGACGTCGCGCCCAGACGAGTTCGTCAGCGTAGCAGTGCATCGAGTTTGCGATGATGACGATATCTTGGCCAGCAAGGTCGGCACCTTGCGTGAACGTAACCGTGTGGCCGGCCTGCTCGAGAATCGACGTGGCAAACCCGAGTGACATCACGGGCAATTCGATAAGATTGGCTTTCATGCGCGAGACGAGGCCGCCAATGACGCCACTCGCTTGCATGAACGAGCCGAAGCCGCCCGTATGATCCCGGTTGGCTTTCTTGTCGCCAAACTTCAGGTCGACCAAGGCAATTTTCATATATCAAATCCCAGATCAAGCTCACTTGCGCCCCCCGCAGCCCAAGGGGCAAACGTATCGGCAGCAATGATCTTAAGTGCTCGCGCACGGCCTTCTTATATTAGAAGCGAATGGTAGCCAAGCGAACGGTCCGGCCTCGTCGTTTTTGAGGGATACCGGCCGATTCTGCTTGAAACTACCGTAACTTGAGCACAATCTGGGCGGCTGATGGGAACCAAAAACGCGCAACCACCGCCCTACGGTGTTTCAGAGTTATCCAGCTTTGACCGCAGCTATCGGGAGACTTGCCAGATCTGTCAACCTGATCGCTGGCGGACGCTGGAAACAGCTGTGGCGGCATCCGACAGCATCGCGCGAGGCGCCGGATTATCCTATGTCGCCGCCTCGTTTGGAGATGGCGCGACCTCGATCGACATGCGGCGATTCAACCGGTTCGTTGGCTTCGATCAATCCGAGAGGTGGGTTGAGGTAGAGGCCGGCATCAGCTTGGGAAAGCTCTACAGTTTTCTGGCACCACGCGGATTGTATCTGGCGGTTCAGCCCGGACATCCTCAAATCACGGTCGGTGGCTGCATAGCCGGCAACGTCCATGGCAAAAACCAGTTTCGTGAGGGGATTTTTCAAAACTGCGTCCTCAGTCTGAAGTTATTTCATCCCTCGCTTGGCTATCTCGATCTGTCTCGCAAGCAAAATCCGGAGCTATTCGAACTGACCTGCGGAGGGTTCGGCCTGACGGGCCTGATCGTTTCCGCAAAGCTGCGGGTCGAAGAGCTTCCCGCGCAAGCCGTAAGCCGTCGTATTATTCCTGTCGAATCGCTGTTAGCGGGCGTGGCAGAAATCGACCGCGCTAAAGCCCACAGTGACATGGCGTATGCCTGGTTTGATCTCGCGAATAGTCATAAGCAGGGGCGAGGATACGTAGCGAGAGGGACCTTCCTTCAGAATAATTCAGTCCAGGAGAATCCGGAAGAAATTCAATTGCCCAATTGGCGCTCGATAGGTCGAAAGCAACAGGCCTTTGGCGGCTTGAAGGTGTTTAATCGAATGTCGTTACCTTTGATAAACAGGCTGCACTATCGGAGCGAATTGAACAGACGCGAAACAACACAATCGCTTTTCACATGTCTTTTCCCGACCATCGGCAACGAAATTTACTACGATGGTTATGGTCGGAACGGATTCATTGAACAACAGGTGCTGGTGCCGGAATTGTCGGTCAACAGCTACGTTGTCGAATTTACCCGTCTGGTCAGAAAATCGAAGTGCTTTATCCCACTGATGACGCTAAAGGCGTTTCGTGGTGATGAACGGTATTTGGATTACAATGGAACGGGCTACAGTTTTGCAATTGACCTTCCGCAAAGTCTCGATGCGCATCGGTTCTTGAACACGCTCGACGAAATCAACGTTGAACATGGCGCCAAAACCAACCTCCTAAAGGACTCACGGTTAAGCACGGCCGTGGTCGAGCGCCAGTATCCACACTACGGAGATTTCAAGCGCGAGCTTTTTCGGTTCGATCCGGCCAGACGATTTCGTTCCGCACTTTCACATCGGCTTTCTCTATGACACGCAGCTGCATCGTCGGCGCCTCGGCAGGGCTGGGGCGATCGTTAGCGGAAGAACTGGGAAAACGAGGACACGACCTCCTTTTGGTTGCTTCGGACCCTCGCGACCTCAAAGCATTGGCAGCCGATGTAGCTATCCGTTTCAAGGTCGATGCCCGATGGATAGCATTGGATCTGGCGGGAGACGGCCTTTCGCCTCTTATTGTTCAAGGAAAAAGTGACGCCTGTCGGATCGACAATTTGATTGTCGTGGCTGGCATTTTTCTGGCAACCGATGGCGTTGAAACAAACGACGTAGATATTTGTCAGATCATTACAACCAATATGTTATCTCCTATCCGGCTGATAAATGCGTTTCTACCCGACCTCAAAGATCGGAAGCACTCAAATATCGTAGGCGTAGGCTCAGTCGCAGCCGGGCGCCCCCGCCGACGCAACGCCGTATACTCATCGTCAAAAAGCGGTCTTGAGTTCTACTTTGAAGCGTTGCGTCATGACTTGGTCGAACGGTCGTGCAACGTCCAATTTTATCGGTTGGGATTCTTGCAAACCAGCATGACGTATGGAAAGCGGGTCGCGCTACCGGCAATGGAGCCTGGCGCCGCCGCTACAATCATTGCCGATAATCTCGGGCGGGACGTTGGTGTTCAGTATTTGCCACGATGGTGGTGGATCATTGTTTCGGCGCTGAATGCCATTCCGTTTAGATTATTCCGACATCTCAATCCGTGAACCAGATTTCCGGTCCATTTCCGGCATCTGAAGGGCCCGGCCATCCGGAACGCTGCGGACATCAAAGCCGCATGGTGGCCCAGACGCCATTCCACGGCCTGGGTAACTAACGTCATCCGGAGCACAGGTTGGCCGCTTGGCCGCCCGCTCCATGGGGTGCGCAAGGCCACTGGCCGACGACTTGCCAAAGCAGGCGCGACCACGAAACAAGCGATGCCAATCCTGGGCATGCCGATCCACCTGTCCATCACATCGGCCTGGGGGCGGCCGCGGCAATCGCCCGCGGCGCGGCGAAGAATCCTGAGAAGGGTAAGCCGTCGCGTCTTCAGGCCGCCCGGACTGAACTCAGGAACTGGCCGACCTCGCGCTTGAGCCGGCTGCTTTCGCCGGACAGCGATTTTGCCGCAGCGAGCACCTGGGAAGAAGCCGATCCGGTCTCGCTGGCGCCCTGCTGAACATCGGCGATGTTGGAGGAGACCTGCTGGGTGCCGTGCGCGGCCTGCTGCACGTTGCGGGCAATTTCCTGCGTCGCCGCGCCCTGCTGCTCGACCGCAGCCGCGATCGCGGACGCAATTTCGGACATCCGCCCGATGGTATCGCCGATTTCCTTGATGGCGCCGACCGATTCCTGCGTCGCGGCCTGGATGCCGTTGATCTGCTGGCTGATCTCGCCGGTCGCCTTGGCCGTTTGCTCGGCCAGCGCCTTCACTTCCGAGGCCACGACGGCAAAACCGCGTCCAGCCTCGCCCGCCCGCGCCGCCTCGATGGTGGCGTTCAGCGCCAGCAGATTGGTTTGGCCGGCGATGGTGTTGATCAGCTCGACCACATCGCCGATCCGGGCCGCCGCTTTCGCCAGCTCGCCGACGCGATCGTTGGTTCGCTGCGCCTGCTCCACCGCTTCAGAGGCGATCCGCGCCGAATCCTGCACCTGACGGCTGATCTCGTTGACCGACGATGCCATTTCTTCGGTGGCGGAGGCGACCGACTGCACATTGGTGGAGGCTTCTTCGGAGGCTGCCGCCACCGTGGTGGCCAGTTTCTCCGAACGGTCCGCGTTCGAGGTCAGCGTGCCGGCCGATACTTCGAGCTCGCTCGAGGCCGTCGAGACGATCTCGACGATCTCGCCGATCATCGATTCGAAGTCGCGGGTAATCGTGTCGACGCGCTGGCCACGCTGGATCTTGGCATCGGCCTCCACCGCCGCCGCCTCATCGGCGGCCTTCTTGGCGATCAGGGCTTCCTTGAAGACCTGCAATGAACCTGCCATCGCGCCGATCTCATCGGCGCGCTCGATCGTCGGGATGGTGACGTCATGGCGGCCGGCGGCGAGGTCACCGACGATTTCGGTCAGATTGGCGAGCGGTGTAATCACCCGGCGGCGCAGCATCATTGTGACGCCGGCGAGCACGCCGAGCAGTGCCACAACGGCAAGGCCTGCCAGCGCCAGCATCGTCAGCGCCCCATCGCGCGCGACGCCGGCGCGTTCGGCGGCTTCAGCCAATGCCGCGTCGCGCACGGCAAAGAAGCTTTGCACCGCCGGCACGATCGTGGCGGCGAGTTCAACATCGGATTTGATTCCATAGTTGCCGTCGCCGCGCGCGGCCGGCATCTCTTTTTCAAGCCAGGGTGCGGCCTTGCCGAAATAGAGATCGATCGCATCCTTCAGCGGTTTGACGAGCCTTGCCGGGCTGCCGATCTGATCCACGCCGGCTTCGATTCGCTCGCGATTCAGGTCCACGCGGCCCTGGGCACGGTCGAACGAAGAGATTTCGGCCACTGTCATCGGGCGGCGCGCGCTGATCGCAGGAGACATCGAAGCGGCGCGGCCGCCGGCGGAGATCCGCATATCCTGGGCTGTACGAGCGATGCTCATCAGCGCCGTCAGCGACGCGTCGGCGGTGGCCACCTGATTTTCAAGGCGGTTCAAGAGCGGTTCGACAATCGCGACGACCTGGGCAACGCCGGGCAGGAAGCCCTTGACCACCGCCGCATCACGCGCAGCCATGGGTACGACAAGCGCGCGATCGTTCGCGGCGCGGATATCGGCAAGCTTGGTCGCCGCCTGGTTGAGGCCCGCAACGATCGTGGCGCCATCGCTGAGGGCGCCGACCGCCGTCCGGGCGTTCGCGAAAGCGGCATCGGCCTGATGCACGGCCTTTGCAATCGCTTCGAGTTGAGCCGGGGTTGCGGTCCCATCCTGGAACAGCGGACTGAGATACGGCGCACGATAGGCCGCGACCTGTTGACCAACAGCCAGAACCGCGCCGAATGCCTCCACGGCCTTGATCGCTTCATTCTTGCTTGCAAAGGTACGATATTGCGGAACGAGAACCCCCGCACCAAGGATCACCGACAGGACCGTCACCGAGAGCATTGATACCGCAAAGAGCCGACCGATTCGCATGTTCTGTTTCCGTTGCCGTGTGAGCGGCCAAAATACGCAAGCAGGACTAAAGCGGGCTTAATGGACGAACGGTATAATTACGGGAGTGCGCCGAGCCGCGAGCGTGAGGGCGCGCAATACTGCGCAACGACATTTGGCTCGGCCAAACGAAAACGGCCCGCCGAGGCGGGCCGTTTCTGTCAGTTAGGTATCGGTGTCGCTGGTTTGATCGGGCGCCAGCTTGGGATCTTTGTCACCCTTGCCGGGAGCCTGACTCTGCTGGCCCGGATTCTGACCACCGCCCTGCTGTTGACCAGGCTTCTGACCCGGCGTTTGATTCTGCTGACCGGGTTGGTTTTGGTTCGTCATGTCGTTTCCTTTCATGGGAACGCCGTAACAACGGATCGAAGCCCGCGACGTTCCGATCAAAGAAAATCCGCAGTTCGCGTTGCCGCCACGATGTGACAGCGAGGCGGGCGCATTCGCGTTTGTCGCTTCCGTTCGTTTTGCCGCGTTCTGCGATTGCGCCGGATTGAGCGGCGATTGCCCTGGTGCGACGCGGCCGGCATGCACCGGGGTTCCGGAATCATCATACGAACACACAAGCAACGCCCAATGACCAAGCGGGAACTGCTGCTTTGGGGCAACCATTGCCGATGCGAGCCATTGGTTCGCTGTCAAGGAAACAAAGGGACATCAAAAATGTCGAATGCAATCCGCAACAACTCGAATCAGAACTCCACGCAAGAAGCTGATAAAGAACGGGTCGACGTAGCGACCGCGTCATCCACTACCTTCCCCGCCGGCTTTCAGGCGCTTGCCACGGCGTACGGCGACTACACCAAGAAATCGTTTGAAGACACCAGGTCGTTCGTCGAGAAGCTCTCGGGCGTGAAGTCGTTCGAGAAGGCGATTGAAATTCAAACCGAGTACGCGAAGACGGCTTACGAAACATTCGTAACCGAGTCGCAGAAGATTGGCGCGCTGTACGGCGATCTTGCCAAGCAGTCCTACAAGCCATTCGGCGGCTTCGGCGTTGGGACCAATTCGACGAACCGATAGTTCTTGTAATTCGTTAAGTCACTGCAAATCGAAAGGTCTTGCCCCGCGATGTCAGAGCAACGTCGCCTGTGCATCGCGGGACCTTTTCCGATGCCCCCTCAATTCGTTCATTTTTTCCAGCATGCGAGAGACTGCGCTCGCAGCTGTTACGAGGAGCATCATGACCATATCCAATCCACGTTCCCGGAATCGCTCGCTCGATCCAGAGGAAGTCTTGGCCGTGAACCAGGCGTACGACCTTGCATGTCAAACGCTTCAGAACATCGGTCAGCTCGAAGTGGATCGTGAGATCATCCGCCCGAAAGGTTTTGCAGGCCGCCGAGAGTGGCGAGCGCGACGCCGACAAAATATGCGCGCGTGCGATCCATGACCTGACCGCTTTCGATTACCGGCAGCATGGCACCTAGGGCCACCACCAACGGAAACGAGCGGGATTTAGGCGGCCAGAGGGAGCCCTGCAGGTGAATGCAGGACTCCCTCGTAGGCCTGACAAGACACTGGCGGCAGTCTGTCTTGCCCGGTTGCACTTTGGGGCCGTCTCAGTGCTATGCAGATGGCGCGTTGGCGGTGTCCATCTCTTCCTCATTGCGCCTACCCGCCGCCAAATCCATCTTCGGCGGTGGGATCTAAACTGTCTGTTCAATTTTGATCATGCGAGCAAATTTCTTGGCCGGCGGTTTGCGATGTCCGAAGCCGGGGCCATGGCCTCGGCTTCGAAACGTAACGTGGTTTGCGTTTAATTTATTTCGGAACCTGAGCGATATTGACCAGCGCCCCGAATACAAGGCGAGCATGCTGGTTCCATCACCGCCCTCCTCGGCATCTTCCGGTGACTGAGAGCTTTGCGCTCCCGCCTGACTCAAAGGGTGGATTGCAATGACCGCTTACCCAGCCGCAATTCCGCTGCTCGCCATACAGCGCCTCCGCTGCCAAACATGTCAAACGCGCATGAACCTTGCGCAGATATCGCCTGGACCCACCGGGTTTGAGCTTCGCACGTTCGACTGTTCCAGATGCGGCAACGTCGAGAAAATTGTTATCGCGTCAGATCCAATGAAGTCCGGCGATGTTGGCTGGCTCGTTGGCGAACTGCGGCCACCGACGTAACGTCATGGAACCGACCGACTCGACTGCAACACCCCGATCGAAAACACTCGATCGCGCGCTTTCGCTTGTCGCGGCATTCATTGTCGCCGCCATCATAGCCGTTATCAGATACTGATCCCGCGGGGTCGAAACGACCGTCGCCGGCAAATTGAGCACCGTGGCGAGGCCTGGCCTGGCCGGACCGCAAAACTGGCAGCGGATCGGCGCACGGTCCCGGCAGCAGCGACCTTGCCCACCACCGTATCGTTCCTGGCCGCACGCCACGATAGAATAGCTCTATAGCTGCTATGTGCAGGCTTCGGTATCCCGATCGGGCGGTGTCGGCTAGAAGTACACGATGGGTTGATGCATTCGGTTTTCACCCCGCATCACGTCCTTCCCGACTTGTCGATATCCACGGAGTAACCCGATGCGACTGCCAGCGATCATGGTTGCAGCTATTCTGACGACCGTCTCTGCAAATGCGAGCGAGCTGACCGGGACGCTGCAGAAGATCAAGGAGACCAACCGGGTCGTGCTCGGCATCCAGGAAGCCTCGGTGCCGTTCAGCTATCTGGACGGCGACCAGAAGGTGATTGGATACGCCGTCGATATCTGCATGAAAATCGTGGACGCGGTGAAGCAGGAGCTCAAGCTTTCCAGCCTGAAAGTCGAGACAAGCCCGGTGACGTCGTCCAATCGCATTCCGCTGATGATGAATGGAACGGTCGATCTGGTCTGCTCGTCCACCACCAACAATGCGGAGCGCCAGCGCCAGGTGGCGTTCACAAACTCGCATTTCCTGTCGGCGACACGCTTTGCGGCGAGGAAGACCGACAACATCACCACGATCGACGCGCTGAAAGGCAAGCCTGTCGTCGCGATCTCAGGCTCGACCAATATGGTGCAGCTCACCCAGGCCAGTACCACACGAAATCTCGGCGTTGCGGTGCTGGCCGCCAAGGACCAGGCGGAGGCGTTTCTGATGCTGGAGACCGGCCGCGCCGCCGCCTACGTCCTCGATGACGTGCAACTTTCCGTCGCGATCGCGCGATCGAAGGACCCGTCGGCCTACATCATCAGCGAGGAGGCATTTTCGAAGGCCGAACCCTACGGGATCATGCTGCGCAAGGATGATGCACCGTTCAAGACCGTGGCGGATCGCGCGACCGCGAACCTGTACCGCAGCCCCGAGATCGAGGTGATCTACAAGAAGTGGTTCGAATCACCGGTGCCGCCGAGCGGCCTCAATTTTCGCAATCCGATGCCGGTGGTTTTGCGCAACGCATTCGCAAATCCGTCTGACAGCGCGGACCCGGCAAGCTACGAGCGTTGACGGCGGCCGGGAAGAAGCGCCGTGGATTGCGGTCCCGTGAAGGTCCGCCTACGCACAGCGCCACACTCTAGACCTCGATCGGTTTGGCGCGTAGCGCTTCCTCAAATGCGCTGACGATGGCCTTGATCAGACGTCCGCTGATCCTGTCCTTCTGCCACAGCGCAGTCATCTCTACGGGTGACGGCTCCCAATCCGGCAGGACGGGAACGAGTGCGCCGGTTGCCATGGCATCCTCGATCAAGAATTTCGGCAGATTGGCGATGCCGAGACCGGCGCGGGCAGCGTCGACGAGAATGGTCTGGCGGTTTGCGGCAAAGCCGATCGCGGGACGTATGATGGCGCGCATCCCCTGAGCATCTTTCAGATCCCATTCGATGAGATCGCGGCGGATCGCGAGCGCCGGCAGCATTTCCAGATCTTGTGGCGTGCAGAGATCGGGATGTGCAGCGAGGAAGGCGGGGCTTGCGACCAGCGCGCGCGGCAGATCGGCGATTCTGCGGAACATCAATTCGGAGTCTGCCACCGGCCCCATGCGAACCACGAGATCGTAGCCCTCCTCGATCAGCGAGACCCTGCGATCCGCGAGCGTCATCTCGATGATGACGTCGGGATATCTGGTCTTAAAGCCGATCAGTGCGGGGCCAAGAACCGCGGTCGCCATATCAGGGGGAAGCGACAAGCGAACGGTGCCCGACAGCGCGACGCGCTCGTCCTGAACCTCGGCGACAGCCTGCTCAGCCAGCATGAAGGCAGACCGGCCGCGCTCGAACAGCTGCTGCCCCTGTTCGGTGAGTATCACGCCCTTCTTGGTCCGGCGCGCAAGCCTGACATTCAAGGTCTCTTCCAGAGCCGACAGCCGGCGCGAGAGCGTGGCCTTCGGGATGCCCGTCGCGCGTTCGGCTGAGGCGAAGCCGCCAGCTTGCACGATGCGGATGAACAGCGCGAGGCCGTCAAAATCACCGAAGGTTTTCATGTTTCATTTTTGGAACATAAGGTAGCAAACATCAAGTCTCCTCAGCAATTCGTTCCAAATGTAGCCTCCATGCGAGCAATAAGGCTCGCAACGGGCACCGGAGACTGGTTATGACCACGACATTCACCCCAAAGAACTCGGCGCTTCTGCTGATCGACCACCAGGTCGGCACGATGCAGCTCATCAAGAATATCGACGTCGCGCGGGCCAAGCGCATGTCGCTCGTGCTGGCCAAGGCCGCCAAAATCCTTGGCATCCCGACCGTGCTGACCTCCAGCCAGGAGGATCGTTTACAGGGGCCGCTGCTGCCGGAACTGAAGGACATTCTGCCGGACGCCTTCGAGAAGCGCGTCAAGCGCGAAGGCGTCGTCAACGCCTGGACCGACGCCAACTTCAAGGCGGCTGTGGAAGCAACGGGGCGGAAGAACCTGATCATGGCCGGCGTGACCACCGACGTCTGCCTCGTCTTCCCCGCCATCGATGCGGTGACCGAAGGCTACAACGTGCAGGCCGTGATGGACGCTTCGGGATCGCCGTTCGAATTGTCCGAGGACATGTCGCGCCGCCGCATGCAAGACGCCGGCGTCGTCCTGACCGCCACCAACACCATGCTCGCGGAACTGGCCCAGAACTGGGGCACGCCCCACGGTCAACAGCTGATCCAGTTGCTGTTCACCGAGGTGCTTCCGCCGATCCAGTCGTAACCGGTGACGAGACGTGTTTGTCAAAGAACGCGCGTCTCGATCCCACCACAGATCAAGAAGGCTGAACGGAACATGACCCAAAAACAGACGCCGATCGTCCATGCGCCCGCCGCAGGTGAGGCCAACAGCGCTTTCGGATTCAAGCGCTATTTTCGCATCACACCCGAAGATACCGGCGGCGCGTTCTGCGTGTTCGAGGAGGAAATCGAAGAAGGGGCAGGCCCTCCTTTGCACATCCACCATGTCGAGCACGAGATGTTCACGGTGCTGTCCGGGTCGGTGAAGTTTCACTGCGACGGGACGGAAGCCGTGGCTGAGGCGGGAACGACCGCGTTGATCCCGCCCGGCGCGTGCCACGCCTTCAAGGGCATCGGCCCCGGCACTTCCCGCGTGCTCGTCATGCTGTCCCCGGGAAAAGGCGAAGGCTTCTTCCGCGAGGTCGAGAAAGAAGGGCTGTCATCGAAGGACGGAATGGACCGGGTGAACGAGATCGCTGCGAAATACAGCGTCGAATTCGTCGGCCCGCCCCTCGACTGACCACCACCGGCGCCCGGCCATCCAGTCGTAACCACCGTTGAGGTCGCACGAAATCAGGACGGCTCATTCGACATGATCCCGGCTCAAACAACGCCGGGACTCCTGTCCCCGAGTCTCAGCATGGAGTTGCCGAATGTTGAAAATCCTACGCGCAGAGCGCAGCCGCGGCTTCGAGCACGGATCGTTCAAGATCCGGCGCGTGCGGCCTGGCCTTGTCCTCGGATCGAACGCCGATCCGGCCTTCGGGCCGCTCGCGGTCCTCGATCACGCCAATCTTGGCGTCGGCACCGTGGTGCGCTTCCACGAGCACGTCAACGACGAGATCCTGAGCTACATGAGGCGCGGCACGATGGTGCATGAGGACTCGTCGGGCAACCGCGTGGCGCTATCGCCGGACAGGCTGATGATGATGAACGCGGGCCGGAGCTTCTGGCATGAGGAATCCGCGCCTTCAGACCCCATCGAAATGCTTCAGATCTTCATCCGCCCCCGCGAGGCGGATCTGCCCGGCGAAGTTCAGTTCCACGACCGCGACGACACTCTTGCCGACGGCAGCTGGCATCTCATCGCCGCGCCGGAGGCAAGCGACGCGCCGCTCAAGGTCCGCCAGCAGGTCACGGTCTATGACGCGCACCTGCCGGCCGGCCGCGAGATCGAGATCCCCCGGGCCGATGGCATGGATCAGCTGCTGTATGTCTTCGACGGAGAGATCAATGCCGGCACCGCACATCTTTTGAAGGGAGATGCACTCGCCGACGACGAGACCCCGCTTCCGGCCATCAAGGCCATTCGTCCCTCCACCCTGGTTGCCTTTCTCGTGGATCGCCATGCGCCCGCCACGCGAGCCGGCACCATCAGCGGCGGATGATCGGCGCAAAAAATGTCTACGCCCCTGCCCCAGCTTCCCGCACAGTCCGCCGAGGTGCAGCCGCCGCCCTCCGAGCACACGTCGCATCCGAAAGCGGAACAGACAAAGGCGCCCACCTCGTGGGGCGCGCTCGGACGATTTGGCATCCCGCTGTTCGCGCTTGCGATGGTTCTGGGCTTTGTCACCATCGCGATCACGCGATGGGACCGGTGGACCGGCCAGGCCGCGGTTCAGGAAACCGACAACGCATACGTTCGAACGGAGATGACGCGCCTCGCGAGCAGGGTCGCAGGCATGGTGCGCACGGTCGCGGTGAGAGACTTCCAGCGTGTCAAGGCGGGCGACCTGCTGGCGGAAATCGATCCCGCTGATTATGCCGTCCAGGTCGCACAGGCCGAGGCCGCCGTTGCCGCAGCCAGAACGGCGCATGACAACCTCAATAACCAGATCGCGCTGCAGCGCGCCACGATTTCCCAGGCCGAATCGCAACAGGCATCTGCGGTGGCGCACGAAATTCAGGCACGCCAGGAACGCGAGCGGCAAGAGAAGCTCGCACAGTCAGGCTTCAGCACGCAGCAAAAAATCGAAACGGTCATAGCCGAGCACGTCAAGGCCCAGAATGACCTGCGGGCGAGCGAAGCTGCCGTGGACGCGCAGCGACGACAGCTCGACGTGCTGACCGGCACAAAGGCGCAACGCGCGTCTGACCTGCAGGCCGCCGAGGCCGCTCTCGCGGCAGCGCAGCTGCGCCTCGGCTATACAAGGATCACCGCGCCATTCGATGGCGTCGTCGGCGAACGCCAGGTGCAGCAGGGCGACTATGTGAACGTCGGCAGCCTGCTGATCGCGGTTACGGCGCTCCCCAAACTCCATGTGATCGCCAATTACAAGGAAACCCAATTGACGCGGGTGACCGAGGGACAGGCCGTCGACATCGCCGTCGATACGTTCCCCGGCGAGTTGCTGCGCGGGTATGTCGAGCGCCTCTCTCCCGCGAGCGGCTCGCAGTTCGCGCTGCTGCCTCCCGACAATGCGACGGGCAATTTCACCAAAGTGGTCCAGCGGATTCCCGTGCGGATCGGCTTTGCACCGGACCAGAAGCTGCTTGAACGCCTGCGCTCGGGCATGTCGGTCACGACGCGTATCCATACCGAAGCGCCCCGAAATCAGCGGGCACAGCCGTGAGCGATTCCGCGGAGACAGCCGATACCGGCCCCGCCGACAAGCCTGCTTCGCAGTACCGCCCACTCTTCGCGGTGGCCGCCGTCCTGTTGGGCCCGTTCATCGTCAGCTTTCACAGCCGCTTCTTCGCGATCGGGCTCGCCGACATCAAAGGCGCGCTGAGCCTGAGCTTCGACGAGGGCGCCTGGCTCAGCACGGCCGGAACCGCGTCACAGATCATGATCGCGCCGGCCGTCGCCTGGCTCGCATCCACGGTCGGCATCCGACGGCTGTTCGTTGCCCCGACGCTGCTCTACACCATCGTCTCGCTCGCCATCCCCTTCGTGCGCTCGTACGATCTGCTGCTTGCGCTGCACATCGTTCACGGGCTGTGTCTCGGCGTCTTCGTGCCGGCCACCATGATGGTGATACTGCGCAGCCTGCCACCCCGATGGTGGCTGCCAGCCATGGCGCTCTATGCGTTTCGCCTGGCATTCACGGCAAATGCCGGGATCTCGCTGGTTGACGTGTATGTTCAGGCCCTCGGCTGGCAATGGGTCTATTGGGGCGATGCGCTGCTCGCTCCCCTGATGGCCCTGTGCGCCTGTCTGGGCGCCCGTTCCGAGCCGATCAATTACGATCTGCTGCGCCGGGCGGACTGGGGCGGCATGCTGCTGTTCGGCGCAGGACTTACTTTGCTGTTCGCAGGACTCGATCAGGGAAATCGGCTCGGCTGGCTCTCCTCCGGCACGGTCCTCGCCCTTCTGTGCGGCGGCGCGGCGCTGATCGCGGCATTCCTGGTGAACGAGGCCGTCGTGCCGGAGCCTTGGGCCCAAGCGAGCGTGATCTTTTCGCGCAACATCGGACTGATGCTGCTCGCTGCTCTTTGCTTCATCGTGACCAGCCTGTCCAACGTCGCGCTGATACCCAACTTCCTCACGACCGTTCGGCAGTTGAGGCCCGAACAAATCGGCCCGCTGCTGCTGAATTACGTCGCACTGCCGCTCGTGCTGCTGGTTCCGATTGCCGTCGTCCTGCTGCGACGGATCGACGCCCGGTTCGTGCTGGTCCTCGGTCTCTCGGCATTTGCAGCCGCAGGCTTGCTCGGCACAAAGCTGACCAGCGACTGGGATCCCGCGGCCTTCGTGCCCGTCGCACTTTTTCAGTCTGCCGGTTACGGCCTGACGTTCCTTGCGATCATGGTGTACGCCTTCGCCAATGCCGATCCGGCTCGCGCGACGGCGTTCTCGGCCTATATCCAGGTCTTGCGCCTCGGCGGCGCGGAAATCGGCGTTGCGCTGATCACGACCTGGCTGCGTGTCCGCGAACAGACGTACTCAAACCTGCTCGGTCAACACGTCGTCGCCGGTGACGCCGGTGTAACGCAGGCCCTCTCTCGGATCACCGCGCCGTTCCTCAGCCATGGATCGGATATTGCAACAGCTCGGGGGCTCAGCACCCTGGCTGCTTTGGTCCGGCGCGAAGCCAATGTTCTCGCCTACATCGACGGGTTCTGGCTGACGTTCTGGGCTGCGCTTCTGGGGCTTATGCTGGTCGCATTGATGACGTCACCGCCGGAAGGCCCGTTCACACCCCAAATGCGGCATGCACCGGAGCGCGTACGGTGAGATATGCCCGTCTTTATCTGGGTTGTTGGATTCTGAACTGGCGATCCCGGCATGACTCGAACATGCGACCTACGGTTTAGGAAACCGTCGCTCTATCCGGCTGAGCTACGGGACCGCGAACCCACCGAATAGGCAGGCTTCGCGATTCCATACCAGAGCGGAAGCCTGATCGCCAGCCTGCGATTGCGCCGTGATCTGGAACGCGCAACCGCAGGATTCCTGGTGATTCTGCCACCTGGAGCCCCGTTCCGAGGGAGTCGAAACGGGGCTCCAGATTCTTGTTTTGACGCTTTTCTTGACGCGAACCGGACGCCACTTCGCTGGAAAACGCTCTACACCGTCGAAATCCCGTCGATCGGGCTGACATCGCCGACGAACCGCAGCAAGTCGGCCATGGTGAAATCGCCCGGTGTCTTGGAGGGCAGCGTCGGCTTCCAGTTCTTGCCCTTGAGCCAGAGATACGACTGGCGGTCGCCATGCACGAGGCCGACGAAGACTTCCGAAATAATCGTGGCGCCGACGGGTCCGAGTTTTTCGCCGCCGCCGCGTTGCTCGGCCTCTTTGAGGATGTAGTACCAGAGCGGGGTGTGCTCGTGCAGGCCATGCTTCTTGGCCACCGCGCCGTCGGTGCCCTTGGCGATCTCGGCCGAAGTCAGCGGGTTTTTGATCCGCATCGCCTTGGCGACATCCTGTCCCGACGGCAATCCGAGCAGCACGCCGCGCTTCAAATTGCGGAACGGCAGGCTGCGGGTGGCAGCGGGGCCGCCGCCCGGGAGCGTATGCAATTGCGGCACCACGAACGGATCGAGCTTGCGCGAGGGATTGAGCCTGACGTCAGCGGGATTGGTGGCCAGCACTTCAAAGTAACGCCGCCAGTCGATGATCCAGTTGCTGGAAAGCAATGGAATCGGCAGCGGAGGCACGACAGGATTCGGCGCGAGATCGCCGACAATGCCGCCGGACAAACCGGTGAACTTGAACAGCAGGTCGAGCGAGGCCGGGATTAGTCCGCCGGGACCGGGCGTGAAGATGCGATTGTGGCTATAGACCTCGCGCACCATGCTGTGGCCGAGCCGGTACGCGGCCCCGGAAAACTCGACGGGCATGTAGGGCGTCTTCTTGAAGCGATAGAAGCGGCGGCCCTGTTCGAGGATTTTCGCAACGATCCCCTTTTCGGTGATGCGCTCGACGAAATCGTGCAGCACCATCCACTGATAGTGCCAGGTCACGATCTGGCGGGCCTGCACGAATATCTCGTCGGCGGGCGTGCCCGCCGCAGCCAGCTGATCGCACACCTTGTTGTGGAATTTCAGCATCGCCAGATGCGTCTGCGCGACCACGAGGTTTTCGTCGTTGCGATGATCGCCGATCAGCGCGAAGCCTTCGGGACTGCGCGGCAGATCATTGCGAGGGGTGATGGTTACATTGCCGGCCGGCACGCTGATGGTCTTGCCTATCAACAGTTTCGGACCAGGACCCTTGCCATCGGGATCGCCAGGATTGCGCGCGTAAAGATGCCGGCTGCCATCCGGACCGAGGCCATAGACGTTGTCCAGATCGAGCGCGGGCGTACGGAAATTCTCGACCGCGTTGGGATCGGCTTCCTTTTCACCGAACGACGTCAGATCCAGCGTGATGTCGTGGTCGACGAACTGCCCGAGATAGGTGAAGCCGGCCGGCACCTTGGTGTTGTTCCCGGCGGGATCGCCGGGGTTCGGGTCTTTCATCGCGTCGGCGAGTTCCTGCAGCGGCGTGTCATCGACCGCCAGCGGATCGAGGTTCGGAAACATCCGACCGAACATGCCGGGATCGTCATGCCCGGAAAGCGTATCAAGAAATTGTCGTGTCGGATGACGGCCAGCTTTGCCATGGCCGGGCTGGACATTCACTTCTGTTGCCATCACGTTTCTCCAATCAGGAAATGCTGCGAGGAGAGGGGCGCCAGTGAGTCGTCTCAGTTCCTTAAAATACGATTCGAAATTTCAGCATTGCCCCTCTGGGTGAGTGACAACAGCTATAATCCCATAGATTGTGGCAGATTGTTGCGTGGTTCACACTTCGCCGCGAAGTTTGCTGCGTCAATAGCGCTCAGGGCCAATAGCGTTCAGGCGATCTCGAACTCTTTGCGGATTTCGGCGTCGGTGTAGAAGCAGATGCCGCCGTCGAGATCGTGGACCAGCCACTCTCCCAGATAGACGATCTGCGCGCCGCTCCGCCGCTCGTGTCGAAGCTCGAGTTGTCCGTCGTCGCTGCGGTGAAGCGAGCAACTGGACTGTACCCAGCTCGGCCATTCGTAGAGCGGCTGCCCGGTGAACTGCCAGGCGATCAGGGCCGTATTGCTGGGACGGGGCTTCAACGTGAGTGTGCTGTTCACAACGATCTCCGAAACGGTGACTTTTCGTAGTCTGACAACGCGCGGAAGCCATAAAGGTTGGGCGCGGTTCCCGGAACTTCGCCACGAGTCGGCCGCTTTTCCTATGCGTCTTTGGGATAGTCCGGGATCATACGGGCACGTTGCGGCAGCCGCCGCAGCCGACCTGCCGGCGGCCGCCGGACTGCGTCCCGAAAAATCAGGGAGATGAGAGCCGGTCCCTACGCCTTGATGTTGTTCTCGCGCACGACCTTGCCCCAGGCACTGACCTGCTTGGCGAAGAACGTGCCGAAATCCTTGGCGTCGGCCAGCAGCAGCGACATCTGCTGCGTTTCGCGCAGCTGCGCCGCGACCGCGGGCTCGCTCAGAATTTCGCGGACCGGCTTTGCGAGGCCATCGATGACATCAGGCGGCGTACCCTTGGGTGCAAAAATGCCCCACCAGGCCAGCGTCTCGGAATCGGGGTAGCCGGCTTCGATCCCCGTCTGCGTGTCCGGCAGCGAGGCCATCCGCTCGCGCCCCAGCTGCAGGATGGGGCGAAGCGTATTGGTTCCCAGCTGCGCCATGATCAGCGCCGCCGATCCCGCGATGAGGTCGACGTGTCCGCCGAGCACGTCGTTCATGGCCGGTCCGCCGCCGCGATAGGGCACATGCGTGATTTCCACGCCGGCCTGCTTGGCGAGCATCGTCATCGCGAGATGGCCGAGCGTGCCGATGCCGACGGATGCGTATTTGATCGAACCGGGCTCCTTTTTCGACGCCGCAACGATATCGGCAAAGGTCTTGAACGGCCGGCCGGCGTTCGCCGCGATCACATAGGGCGCGGTGCCGACGAGGAACACCGGCATCAGATCCTGCTCGACGTCGACCTGCGGCTTTTCGAGAATGGCCGGGATCACCGCGTGAGAATCGAAGGTCACGAGAAACGACGAACCGTCAGGCGGGCTCTTGGCCACCTGCGCCGCGCCGAGCGAACCGGCGGCGCCTGACTTGTTCTCCACCAGCACGATACGGTTGAGCTTGGTTTGGAGGTGAGACTGCAGCAGCCGCGCCAGCGCGTCAGTGGAGCCCCCCGGCGGGAATGGCACCACCAGCGTCATGTTCTTCGCCGCTTGCGCCAAGGCCAGCGACGGCGCGAAGGTGAATGCGGCCGACGCCGCCAGCATGGTACGTCGCGTGATCTTCTTCATTTCTCTCCCCCTGATTGTTCCTGCGTTTGTTTTTTGTTTCGCAGGTTTATTGATTACCGAAGCCCGATCCCGGCTTTTTGTATTCCGGCCGCGGCGGACTGAAGATATCGAGCACGCGGGCGCCCTCCGGCCCGGCACGCATGGTGTGCGGCACGTTTCCCGGCGTGCGCCAGAAATCGCCCTTCTTCACCGTGATTTCCTCATCGCCCTGCACCCGCACGGCCGAACCTTCGAGCAGCACGCCCCATTGCTCCTCGGGGTGATGATGCAGGGTGCCTTGCGAATGCGGCGCCAGCGTCACCACCGACAGCATGGCCTGCTCGCCGGCGAAGATGCGCGTGGTGAGACCCGGCGCGAGATCGCGAAACAGGCCGTCATCCGGGTTGTCCAGATTGTGAAACTCGTCCCTCTGACTCATCGTCGCTTCCTCAACGTCAGTTGTCCCAATGTCCGTTGCGTCTCGATCATGATTTGCCGTAGGAGCCCTGATAGCGGCCTTCGCGGATCGCCACCAACGTTTCCTCTTCTCGCCTGGTCTGGGCGCGCACCGCCTCGAGCAACGAGGGTGCGATCGCGGCCGGAAAGGACACCACGCCGTCCTCGTCCCCCACCACGATATCACCCGGCGATATCACCGACCCGCCGATCGAGACCGGCACGTTGATTTCGCCGGGGCCGCTCTTGTAGGGGCCGCGATGAATGACCGAACGGGCAAAGCATGGAAAGTCGGATGCGGCAAACGCGGCGACGTCGCGGATCGCGCCGTCGATCACATAGCCGGCAGCGCCACGATACTCGGCAATGTTCTTCATGATCTCGCCGACCAGCGCCCTGCTCTCGTCGCCGCCGCCATCGACCACGATCACGTCGCCGGGTCCAACCAGCTCAAGCGCCTTGTGAATGGCCAGATTGTCGCCCGGCCGGGTGCGGACGGTAAAGGCAACGCCCACCAGCCTGCCGCTGCGATGGAACGGCCGCAGCCCCACGGCGCCCGGCAGCCGGGCAAGGTTGTCGCTGATAACAGATGTTGACGCGCTCCTGAATGCCTCGATCAACTCAGGCGCCGGCTTTGGCACGCTATCCATCGCAATGGTGACGCTCATGCAGTTGGTTTCCCCTGATGCTTCTTCTTGTTCGCGGACATCTTTGATAGCGCCAAACCGAGGCAATCAAATACCTTTTTGTACAGATTGATATGCCCAAATTCTATTCCATTGGGCTGTCTTGGAATCGGGGGTGTGTTTCTCCCGGGAAATCGGGCGGCCGATCGAACGGATTTTCATCAGATGTGAGCTCGCCCCTTCGTTGGTGCACGATGTTCGACGAAACCGCACCGGGCCGGCGCCGGGAGTAAATGGCAAAGTCCTGCCACAATGCGTCAACAGGCTGACTGCGGCGCAGCCGCCTCCGACAGGCTTCCGCCCAATTGGGTCCAAACCCCTTTCGCGTTGAATTTCCAGAATAAATTCCAATGAACCGCCGGTGGGTTCCATCATTCACAGGCAAGAAATCAGCGCTGGAAAATCGCCGGGTTCCGGGGGTGACAAGGCCTCTCAAAATGGCGACAATCGGTTTAATCCATGACCGCAAATCAACTTTGGAACTCACGTTGAGGAAACTTCGTCCGTGATTGCGTTACCATCATCGCTGCTCGCTATCGCAGCCGTCGCCGGCCTCGTCGTGCTGGGCCCGGTGCATGCGCATGCGCAGTGGTGGCGCGGCACGCCGGTCGATTTCGAATCTTGCGCCGACGCCGCCGAGAAGGCGAAGACCAAGGAAGACAAGACGTCAGCGCTTGCCGAATGCAACGCGAAGTTCGCCGGCCGCCGCAAGCCTGGCGGCGGCTACACCTATTACGACTTCATGCAGGACCGAACCTTCGACATCGCGGGGCCCAACCCAACGCCGGAAGAGCAGAAGAAGATCGACCAGCAATATACCGCCTATCTGGAAAGCCAGCGCCGCAGCAGCATCGCGGCGGCCTTCACGGCCAAACAACAGCAGCAGCAACCGGAGCCGCAACGCGACGTGCAGCAGGTGGCGCTGCGAACCGAGGTCGAGAAAATCCCGGTACCGGTGGCAAGCCCGGTCAAGCAGGCCGCGCGCATCAAGGCTTCCAACTGCGCAAAAAATTCCTTCTCCTGCGAATGGCCGCGGCTGTCGCAAAGCATCGACGATTTGAAGAAGCTGTTCAACCCGCCGCCGACCAAGCCGAAGCGAAGCTGATTTCTTCCGTCGTCCCGGCCTGTTTTCTTTCGTCGTCCCGGCGAAGGCCGGGACCCATACGCCGCGGCCTGCGTTATTGGAAAAGGAAGACAACGACCAGCGTATTAAAGCAATGATCGCTGGTGGTTATGGGTCCCGGCTCAAGGCCGGGACGACAACATCAATCCGCAATCACCCTCGCTTCAACAAAATCAGTTCGCAGGCACGCGCTTGGTCCGGCGCGGAGGCTTTGTCACTGGCGCGACCGGTCTATCGAGCCGCGTCGAGGCGGCGCGCTGCTCCTGCAGCCGTGCCTCATAGCCCGGCGACGGCGTCGCAACGGGCGGCACGGCATAAGCGGGAAGCACGGATACTGAGCCGAGAAAGGCGGCGATCGCCAGAGGTGCTGCGCGTGTCGGTTTCATGCCGCTTCTCCCAGTGAACGCTCCCAAGCAAAACTCGCGCAGCATCGGCGCCATTTCAAGGCAACCGACCGCTTCAGCTGCGGATCTGGTCCGGTGCCAGCCCCGGCGAACCCTGGCCGGCGGCCTCGGCTTTGCGGATCAGTTCGACGACCCGGCGCGACAGCGGCACATCCAACCCGCGCCGCTCGGCGATCTCGGTGATGACGCCCTGAAAATAGTCGATCTCGGTGCGGCGGCCGCGTTGCAGGTCTTCCCACATCGAGGAGCGCGCTTCGGGATCGATCTTCATCGTCCGCCCCAGCACGGCTTCGAAGATCATATCCGGCAAACGCAATAAATGCGGCATCCAGCCCGCCGGCAGCGGCGTCGGCGAAACCGGCTTGATGCCCTCCGCGCGCATCGCCGCCAATCCTTCCGTCACCTGGTCGGCAAACAATCGCCGCCAAGGCCGTTGCGCGAGTTGGCGGCGCAGCGGCAGATCGGCCAGCGCATTGAGCGCGTTGTTGAGATTGAGCAGCAGCTTGCCCCATTGCACGCCGTCGATGTTGCCGGTCGGACGCATGTTCAATCCGGGCACTGAAAGCTTTTCGGCGGTACCGGCGGCGTCCTGTTCGATCACGATGTCGCCCGACGTCGCGCGATGAAACCGCCCCTCGCCTGCCGTGATCACATTGAACGGCACCATGCCGCCGAGCACGCGTCGGCCGGGCAAGCGATTGCGCAGCACCGCAACATTGCCGACGCCGTTCTGCAGGCTGACGACAATGACATCTGATGGAGCGTGCCGTGCGATGATATCCGCCATGTCAGCGGTATCGGCGCTTTTGACAGACACCAGCACCACGCCGGCATCCCCAAGGATTGCGGGATCATCCGACAGCGTGAGCTTCCTGGCATCAAGCGTTTGATCGAAGCCTTCAAAGCTCGTCGGCCGCAGGCCTTTGGCCTCGATCTCGGCGATCACGCGCGGGCGTGCCAGCAAGGCGACACGGCGGCCGCCGGCCGCCAGCATGCCGCCGACGAAGCAGCCGATGCTGCCCGCGCCCGCCACGCCAATCGTTCGGCCTGCGTTCATCTTCAATTGCCTCTATTGCCGGCCGTTCGATAGCAGAACCGGCGCCCGGTGCCTATCGAAGGCGCAAACGCATATCCGGGCGCGCCTTGTAACCGTCATGGGCCACCGTTATGTTTCGCCCGGGGGCTGACACGCTGCAGGAGACTACCATGGGTTTACTCGACATACTCAACGGCATGCAGAACGGCCCGCGCGGCCCCGGCAACCCGAACGCGCAATCGGACAGCAAGGAGGGCATGTCGCCGATGACCATGGCGATCCTGGCTCTGCTGGCCTGGAAAGCCATGAAACATTTCGGCGGCAGTCAGCCGGGTGCAGCGCCCTCGGCGCCTTCTGCCCCGCCGAAACTGCCCGGTAACGTGACTGCGGGCCTGCCCGGCGGCCTGGGTGGTGCTTTGGGCGGAGGCGGCCTCAGCGATCTGATGAAGGGCGGCCTCGGCGGCTTGCTCGCTGGCGGCGCCGCCGGCAGCATCCTCAGTGGCGGTCTCGGCGACCTGCTCAAGCAGTTTCAGGAGAAGGGCCAGGGCGACGCGGCGAGTTCATGGGTCAGCAACGGACCCAACAAAGAGATCGCACCGGGCGATCTCGCCAGTGCGCTCGGCGCCGACCAGATCGAATCGCTGTCCTCGCAGACCGGTATGTCGCGCGATGATCTGCTGCAGGGTCTCAGCCAGTATCTGCCCGACGTGATCAATCACCTGACGCCGGACGGAAGGCTGCCGGACGAGAACGAAATCTCAGGCCGGCTTTGATACCGCGGCGCGCTCGCGCGCCGCATTCTCCCTCATAGAACATTGCAAAGGACCATCGCCATGGGTGGCATTATCTGGGTCATCGTCGTCGGCTTTGTCGCCGGAATTATCGCGCGCCTGCTTTCGCCCGGCCCCAACAATCCGAGCGGCTTCATCCTGACCACGGTGCTCGGCATCGCCGGCGCGTTTCTCGCAACCTTCATCGGCCAGGCGATGGGCTATTACAGTGCCAGTCAGGGCGCCGGCTTCGTCACCGCCACCATCGGCGCGCTGATCGTGCTGTTCATCTGGAACCGGCTGGTGGCCAGCCGCGTGATTTCGGATCCGGGGAACAGGTAGAAAAACTATCCGTCGTCCCGGCGAACGCCGGGACCCATACTCCGCGGCCGTCATTGTTTGCAGAAGGTCTCTAACGCCGGAGCTCTTACAGCAACGTCACGGCGTATGGGTCCCGGCTCAAGGCCGGGACGACAAATGATTGCATCCTCACAAAACCAAATGCATCCCCGCGTCCATGCGCACGAACTCGCCGGTCATCTGTCCAGACGCCGGCGAGGCGAGGAAGCAGACGAGCTGCGCGATATCGTCAGCCGTTGAGGCCGTCTTCAGCGGCACTTTTGCAATCACCGAATCCCGCACCGCCTTGGCGCCGGCCTCGCCGCGGCCCTTGGTGAACCAGGGCGTATCGATGTAGCCCGGGCATACCGTATTGACGCGGATCAACGGCGCCAATGCGCGCCCCAGCGATTGCGTCATGGTGTTGAGCGCGCCCTTGCTCGCGGCATAGGCGACCGACGAGCCGCCGCCGGAAATGCCGGCTACCGACGACACGTTGACCACGGCGGATGCCCGCCCGGAGGCTTTGGCGCCGGCCTCGAGCTGCGCGCGCGCGGCGCGGATCATCTGGAACGGGCCGATGGTGTTGACGGCGTAGATGCGCTGGAAATCTTCCGCCGTCAGATCATCCATCCTGTCGTGCGGCACGTGCTTGGTGGTGCCGGCATTGTTGACCAGCACGTCAAGCCGTCCCCAGGATGCGGCAGCCGCGGCGATCTTCTTGCAATCCTCGTCGCGCGAGACGTCGCCCTGCACCACGATGACTTCGGCGCCCGCCGTGCGGCAGAGGTCAGCGGTCGCTTCGGCCTCGGCCTTGCTGTTGGAATAATTGACGACGATACGCGCACCGCCCTTGGCCAGAATGGCCGCGGTCGCAGCCCCAAGGCCGGATGCCGAACCCGTTATGATCGCGCACAAACCATCCTTCGACATCCGCATTTCCTCTTCTTGTTTTGAAACTTTGTTCGAACCTATTTTCGCGTCTACCATATCGCGCGGCAAAGTCCCTGCAAATCGGGGAAATCCGTTGCGCGGAATTTATTCTTCGCCTGTCGCTCCGCATGCCGCCGCCGCAGGCAGCCCTGCGGGCAGCGCTTGTCAGGGCTATGGCTTTTCCGCATCATAAAGCGCAAGAAAAGACCGCACCTAAGCTTGGCGGAACAGCCGGGCCCAGTGCCAATAAGCTGTGCCAATCAAGATGAGGAACGCTGTGGCGGAGAGTGAGAACATCGTTGCCGAGACCGCGGAGAAGATCTTCGCCGATCTCGCCGACGCCCAAACCATCAATCGCGACAAGGACGGCGCGTGGAAGGCCCCGCTCTGGCAGGCGCTGAGCGAGTCCGGCCTGCCGCTGTCCTGGGTGCCGGAGGATTGCGGCGGTTCGGGCGCGAGCCTTGCCGAAGGCTTTTCCGTTCTCAGCGCCGCCGGACGTTTTGCGGTCGCGGTACCGCTGGCCGAAACGATGCTGGCGGGATGGCTGCTGGCGCAGGCGAAAATCTCCTCGCCCGACGGCGAAATGACGGTCGCGCCCGCAAGCCCGAAAGACCGCATCACGCTCAACGCCGATGGCAGCCTGTCGGGCAAGGCCCGCGGCGTGCCGTTTGCGAAAGCCGCCAAACATATCGCGGTCGTCGTAAGCGATGCCAAGGGTCTCTCGATCGCGCTCGTTGAAGCCGCCAAGTGCCGGATCGATGCCGGCCTCGGCCTCGGCGGTGACCACAGCGACACCGTGACCTTCGACAAGGCGCAGCCGATCACGACCAAGCCGGCGCCGAAGGGTTTTGAGCAGACCCATCTGATGCTGATGGGCGGCGTCGCCCGCTCCCTGCAGATCGCCGGCGCGCTGGAATCGATGCTGGAAATCTCCGTGCGCTATTCCAACGAGCGCGTCGCGTTCGAGAAGAAGATTTCGAAATTCCAGGCGGTGCAACACAACCTCGCGCGGCTCGCGGGCGAGTCGGCAGCGGCGCTTGCCGCCGCGACCTCGGCCGCGGATGCCATCGCCAACGCCACTTCATTCAACGACGAAGTGTTCCTCGAAGCGGTATCGGCGAAAATCCGTTGCTCGGAAGCGGCCGAAAAGGGCGGCGGCATCGCCCATCAGGTGCATGGCGCGATCGGCTTCACCATCGAGCACATCCTGCATCGTTACTCGCTGCGCGCACTGGGATGGCGCGACGATTTCGGCTCCGAAAGCTACTGGGCGGTCGAGCTCGGCAAGCTTGTGGCCAATCGCGGTGCCGATGAATTGTGGCCGCTGGTGGCCTCGCGCTGATTTTCACACCCGTTTGCCTGCATAGAGACGCACCATGACCGCAGCCCTCCGTTTCGATCCGATCCGCCTGCCGCCCGAATGCGAACAGCTTCGCAAGGAAGTGCGCGCCTTCCTCGCCGAGGAAATCGCCGCCGGCACCTTCGATCCGCACCAGCCCAATCGCGAAGACACCGACGCGCCGGAATTCTCCCGCCGGGTCGGCGCCAAGGGCTGGCTCGGCATGACATGGCCGAAGAAATATGGTGGCCATGAGCGCTCGTTCCTCGAGCGTTATGTGGTCACCGAAGAGATGCGCGTCGCCAACGCGCCGACGCGGCGCTTCTTCGTCGCCGATCGCCAGAGCGGCCCGGTGCTGCTGAAATACGCGCCCGAGAACATCAAGATGGACATCCTGCCGCGCATCTGCCGCGGCGAGGTCTGCTTTGCGATCGGCATGAGCGAGCCGAACTCCGGCTCCGATTTGTTCGCGGCCAAGACCCGCGCCACCAAGACCGACGGCGGCTACCTGATCAACGGCACCAAGATCTGGACCTCGTCGGCCCATATCGCCGACTACATGATCGCGATCTTCCGGACGTCACCGCCCACGAAAGAGAACCGCCGCCACGGCCTGACCCAGTTCCTGGTCAAGATGAAGCAGCCGGGCATCGAGGTGAACCCGATCCAGCAGATCACCGGCCAGTACGAATTCAACGAAGTTGTCTTCACCGACTTCTTCGTGCCCGAAGATCACGTGCTCGGCGAAGTCGACGGCGCCTGGAAGCAGGCGACCTCGGAGCTCGCCTATGAACGCTCGGGCCCCGAACGTTTTCTGGAAACCTATTACGTGCTGACCGAACTGGTCCGCGCCGTCGGCAAGAACCCGGATACCCGCAGCGCCGAAGGCATCGGCCGCTTGGTCGCACAGTTGCACACGATGCGGCGCATGTCGGTGTCGGTGGCGGGCATGCTGCAGGCCGGCAAGGAGCCGGTGGTGGAGGCTTCGATCGTCAAGGATATCGGCACGGTGTGGGAGCAGGCGCTGCCGCACCGGGTGCGCGACCTTGCGGCGTTCGTCGAGGAAACCGCAACCAACCGCGAGACGCTGGAAAACCAGCTTTCATTTGCGATCAAGACCGCACCAAAACTGACGATCCAGGGCGGCACCACCGAAGTGCTGCGCGGCATCATCGCCCGCGGGCTTGGCTTGCGCTGACGCGCGGCCCGGCTTGCGCTCATTCAACGAGGAAACAAAATGACAAAATACACTGATATCGGCGTCGAGAAGCACGGCCATGTCGGCCTGATCGAAATCCAGCGGCCGCCACTGAACTTCTTCGACATTTCGCTGATCAACCAGATCGCGGATGCGCTCGAGGAGTTCGACCAGGATATCGAAATCCGCGCGTCGGTTCTCGCAGCCCAGGGCAAGGCGTTCTGCGCCGGCGCCAATTTCAGCGATCCAAAGCGGCAGGAGCAGGAAGCGGCCGAGGCGGCAGCAGCCAAAAAGGGCGATCCCGCCGACAGCCTCGGTTCGATCAACAGTCTTTACCTGCACGCGGTGCGCATCTTCCGCGCCAAGAAGCCGATCGTGGCAGCCGTGCAGGGCGCGGCCATCGGTGGCGGCCTCGGTCTTGCGGTATCGGCTGATTTCCGCGTCACCTGCCCCGAAGCGCGCTTTGCCGCCAACTTCACCAAACTCGGTTTTCATCCGGGCTTCGGGCTGACGACGACGCTTCCCGAACTGGTCGGCAAGAACAACGCCGAACTGATCTTCTACACCAGCCGCCGCGTTACCGGCGAGGAGGCCACCAAAATGGGCCTCGCCAACCTCTGCGTGCCGCAGGATCAGGTGCGCGCTGAAGCCATGAAGCTCGCTCAAGAAATCGCCGAATGCTCACCGCTCGGCCTGCTCTCGACCCGCGCCACCATGCGCACCGGTCTCGCCGACCGCGTGCTGGCCGCGACCAATCACGAACTCGCCGAACAGTCCCGCCTGCGCGCCACCGAAGACTTCAAGGAAGGCGTCAAGGCGACTGCGGAGCGCCGCGTCGCGAATTTCAAGGGGCGGTAGCGTTTTAGACGGTGTCGTAAGCGCGCACGGCTCTCACAACACGTCGTCCCGGCCTTGAGCCGGGACCCATACGCCGCGGCCCATCGATCGGAGCACTGGCGTTAGATACCTTCCAAGACAAATACGGCCGCGGAGTATGGGTCCCGGCTCAAGGCCGGGACGACCCGTTGTTAGTTCTTGCGTACGACTAACGCATCGACAACCGTCACGCCCTGCCCCTCCGCGTGCACCAGCACCGGATTGATCTCGATCTCCGAAATCTGTCCGGCATGCTGCGCCGCCAGCACCGACAGCTCTGAAATCAACCGCGACAATGCAGTCACATCGGCCTTCGCCGCGCCACGAAACCCGTTCAGCAACGGCGCTGCTTTCAGAGCTTCCAGCATCACCGTCGCCTCTTCCGCACTCACCGGCGCCGGCCGGTAGATCACGTCGCGAAACAATTCCGTGGTGATGCCGCCGAGGCCGACCATGATGACCGGCCCGAACACCTTGTCCGTCAGCGTGCCGACGATGATCTCGACGCCCTTTTTGGCCATCGGCCCGACCAGCACGCCCTGGATGTCAGCATCCGGCCGGTGTTTTCGCACGTTGTCGAGCAGCATGCCGTAGGCCGTAAACGCCTCGCCCTTGGTCGCGATGTTGACGCGGACGCCGCCGACCTCGCTCTTGTGCGGGATGTCGCGCGACTGGATTTTCATGACCAGCGGAAAGCCCGCGCGGGCGATCGCGGCATCCAGTTCGGCCCGATCGGTCACCAGCGTCTCGTCCGGCAGCGCGATGCCGGCGTCACCCAGCAGCGACTTGCTGTCGAACTCCGACAGCGCCAGTGATTTCAGATATGCGGAGAGATCGCGCGCGGGCAAGGCGGCCACATCCGCCGCTGGCGCCAGTTTGAAATTCGCAACCTCCACCAGCCGCCGCATCGCGACGCCGACATGCGTGAGGCCCGAAAACACCACGACGCCGGATTTCGCAAGCTCCGTCCGCGCGAACGGCGACGGCAGGGTGTAGGAATAGAACACGATCGGCTTCTTCTGCGCCGCTATCACCGGCTTCAGCTCGGCCTCCTTGAACGCCATCCGCACCTCGCTCGACAGCGACAGCACCACCAGGATGGCATCGACTTCGTCGGAGACGGCGAGCAGATCGATGGTCTTTTGCAGGCCGCCGCTGCTGGCGCCTTGCGCGGTGACGTCGACCGGATTGCCCGCGGCGCCATAAGACGGCATCCACTTCCTGATTTCGCTTTGGATCGAAGGCGACAGCTCCGGAACCTTCAGCCCCTGCATCGAGACGGTATCGGCGCCCCAGATGCCGCCGCCACCGGACACGGTCAGCACCGCGACGCGATCGCCCTTCGGCAGCGGGTTCGTCGCCAGCACCGCGGCGATCGTCACCGCCTCGTCGAGATCGTTGGAGACGATAAAGCCGTACTTGGCGAACACCGCGTCATAGGCGGCCGACCATCCGGCCATGCTGGCGGTGTGCGAGGCCGCGGCGCGCTCGCCCGCACCGGAACGGCCGACTTTCGTCACGATGACGGGTTTACGCATCTCCGCGGCGCGGCGCGCGGCGGCGAGAAACTTGTCGACGTCGCGGATGCCTTCGATGAACAGCAGGATCACATCGGTGGAAGGGTCCTGCACCATGTAGTCCAGAAACTCACCGGCGCCGAGATCGCTTTCATTGCCGGCGCTGACGCAATAGCTGATCGCAACCCCGAGCGCCTTGGCGCGATGCTTGAGAGCAAAGCCGATGCCGCCGCTTTGGGCGACAATGGCGATCCGCCGTGTGGTCGCGACAACAGGCACATGACCCGGCTTGACGTCGACCGTCGGGCTGAAGGTGGCCGCGACCTTCTGCACTTCGCTGAGAAAACCTTCGGCATTCGGCCCTGAAATCCGCATACCGGTGCGCTTCGCAATCGCGACGATCTTGTCCTGCATCGCGGCGCCGTCGCCGCCTTCCTCCGCAAAGCCCGAGGAGATGATGACGGCATTCTTCACGCCGACCGCGGCACACTCCTCCAGCGCGCCCACCACGGCGCGGGCGGGAATGATGATGATGGCGAGATCGATAGGCGCGCCGACATCGGCGATGGTCCTGTAGCATTTCAGCCCGTCGATATCGGGATAGTTCGGATTGATCGGATAAATCCTGCCCGGATACTCGTTCTTGCGCAGCATCGACAGCAGCCGCCCCGGAATCTTCTCATGATCGCGCGAGGCGCCGATCAGCGCGATGCTGTCGGGCGCGAAGAAACTGTCGAGCGGATGCGGCATGGGGGAACCTATTGTGCTTTTCTTCTGACGCGCGACTATACCGCGTCTCCGTCATCCTGAGGCGCGAGCGCAGCGAGCCTCGAAGGATGAATCGGCCACAGACGGGCCGTCGTCCTTCGAGGCGCGCAAGAGCGCGCACCTCAGGATGACGGAATGGCCGGTGCCCCTCACGCCACCAGGCTAAACCTTACCCCGCACAGATCAAACCCGTCCCCGGTCACCTTGCAGCCCTTCGCCCTGGCCGCATCGCGCACCTTGGCGATATCGGCGACCCTGAACGTCAGCCCGCTCATCAGATCGGCAGGCCCGTTGACGAAGCGGAAGCTGGCGTTGGGCAGTTTCAGCTCCGGCTCGCCCTTCGCGTTCTTGCTGACGGCGACGCCGATGATCTTGCCCCAATGCGCGGCCAGCACCTCCGATTCGGGGCTTTCCATCTCGACGTCAGTCAGCGCCAGCGTCACATCCTTTCGGATCGACTTTTGCCAGTCGGGACCGGCCGGCGGATAGATTCCCAGAATGTCGTCGCTGCCTTCGGTGTGGTTGAACTCGATAAAGGCGGCGCGGCAATCGCGCGGGTGCAGTTGCACGCCGTGATACGGCGCGTGCGTGATCACGTTCGCGGTGCGCACGCCCATCTCGTTGGCGCGCTTGCCATAGGCATCGGGATCATCGCAGCAGAAGATCGCCATATAGCCGCCGCGGCCGCCATTCTTGTCGATGAAGCGCCCCGCCGCGGTGCCCGGCTGGAACGGCGCCACCACTTCCAGCAGGATCGTGTCGACCGGCAGCAGCGCGTTCTCGAGGCCGTATTTGGCGACATTGCCGTCGCGGAAGCACTCGTTCAGCCCCATGATCGCGGCAATGTCCGAAATCACGGGTTCCAGTTTCGGCGCCACCAGGCAGATCTGCCGCAGCCTCATATAGCCGGCCATATCGCGACCCTCTCAGTGATTCTGGAATACGGGCTTGCGCTTCTCGACGAACGCCTTCGCCGCTTCCTTGTGATCGAGGGTCTCGCCCGAACGCGAATGGTGGATCGCCTCGGCATCAAAACATTCTTCCAGCGACATCGTCTCGGCGTTGTTGATGTTGCGCTTGATGTAGCCGAGCGTGATCGACGGGCCCTGCGCCAGCGACAGCGCCAGATCATGCGCGACCGCCTCGACTTCCGCGTCGGGCACCACCTTGGTCACCATGCCGAGGTTGTAGGCTTCCTGCGCGCTGAGCACCGGCGAGGTCAGATACAATTCGCGCGCCTTGGCGCTGCCGAGCATCTGCGTGAGGAAATACGTGCCGCCGTAGTCGCCGGACAATCCGACTTTTGCAAACGCCGTCGTGATCTTGCACGACGCGCTGGCAACACGAAGATCGCAGGCGAGCGCGATCGAAAGCCCGGCGCCGGCCGCGGCGCCATCGACCTGCGCCACCACGGGCTTTTGCATCTGGTGCAGGATGCGAGAGACTTCCATGCCGCGGCGGAGATTGACCATCTTGGCTTCGAACGACAGCGGCGCCCGGCCCTCCGCCATCGATTTGACGTCGCCGCCGACGCAGAACGTGCCGCCGGCGCCCTTCAGCAACACCGCGCGCACCTCGTGATCCTCGGCCGCGCGCCGCGCCGCCTCGACGAGCCCGCGCGTCATGTCCGGATTGAGCGCGTTGCGCCGGTCGGGGCGGTTCATGATGATGGTGAGCAAGCCCTGGTCGAGCTGCTGGAGGACCATTTCGTTCTGGCTCATGTGCGGGTTTCCTTGTCGTTATTCGTTATGTTTCCAAGCCGTCATTGCGAGCGAAGCGAAGCAATCCATTGCCCGCCTGAGGAAAGATGGATTGCTTCGTCGCTACGCTCCTCGCAATGACGAGGCTCCAATTTCTATTTCTTCACTAATGGGCAGCGCGACAATTCCAGCGACTGGAATGCCTCGTTGCCGGGAATGGTCGTCAGCAGCTTGTAATTGTCCCAACGGCCTTTCGATTCCGACGGCTTCTTGACTTCGAACAGGTACATGTCGTGCACCATGCGGCCGTCCTCGCGGATCTTGGCGTTCTTGGCGAACATGTCGTTGATCGGCGTTTCCTTCATGATTTTCATGACGGCCGCCGAATCGGTGGTGCCTGCGGCCTTCACCGCCTTCAGATAATGCGTGACGGAAGAGTAAACCCCGGCCTGCGCCGACGTCGGCACGCGCTTGATGCGTTCCATGAAGCGTTTTGAGAACGCGCGGGTCTCGTCGTTGAGGTCCCAGTAAAAGGCTTCCGCGAGCAGCAGGCCCTGTGCGGTTTCCAGCCCGATACTGTCGATATCGGTGACGAAAGCGAGCAACGGCGCGACCTTCTGGCCGCTCTTCGTAATTCCAAACTCGGCGGCCTGCTTGATGGCGTTGATGGTGTCGCCGCCGGCATTGGCGAGGCCGATCATCTTGGCCTTGGAAGATTGCGCCTGCAGCAGGAACGAGGAGAAGTCGGACGTGTTGAGCGGATGCCGCACGCTGCCGAGCACCTTGCCGCCGGACTTCGTCACGACATTGGCGGTGTCCTTTTCCAGATCATGCCCGAACGCATAGTCCGCGGTCAAAAAGTACCAGCTGTCGAGGCCCTGCTTGACGGAGGCCAGGCCGGTCACATTGGCCTGGCCGTAGGTGTCGAACACGTAGTGGACGGTCAGGGGACCGCAGGCTTCGTTGGTGAGCCGGATCGAGCCGGGCCCGTTGAAGATCACGATCTTGTTGCGCGCCTTGGCGATCTCGCCGGCAGCCAGCGCGGTCGCGGACGCCGCCACGTCGTACAGCATCTCGACGCCCTGATTATCGAACATGTCGCGGGCGATGTTGGCGGAAAGGTCGGCCTTGTTCTGGTGATCGGCCGCGATGATCTCGATCTTGCGGCCGAGCACCTCGCCGCCGAAATCCTCTACCGCCATTTTCGCCGCATATTCGCTTCCGGCGCCTGTAATGTCGGCATACAGGCTCGACATGTCGAGGATGCCGCCGAGCTTGAGCGGCGGCTTGGCCTGCGCCAGTGCCGCCGTGCTCGACATCGCCAGAACAGCGGCGAAAATACCTGTGACAACACGCTTCATGAAGGCCTCCCCTTTTTTGGCTGCCGCTTGCCTGCGGCTTCGAATTTCACGCGGCGCGATCATGCCGCATGGCACCCACAGCGGCAAGGCGCGCGCGGAGCGCGCCTCGCATGCGTTTTTCCGTTAAGCGGAATGGAGGTGATGCGAACCGGATCGGAATATGCTATGTTTCGAACATGCCGAAAACGAAGCAACCAGATCCGAAGACCAAGAAAAAGGGCGGCTTTGTCCTTGGCCGCGACAGCTTCGGCAAGATCAGCGCCGTCGAGGGCATTCGGCTGACCCCAGCCATGAAAAAAAGGGCAGCCGACGCGGAGCGAAAGGGATTGTCGGCGGAGGAATATCGCCAGACCATTGTGCGTTCGTATCGCAAGGGCTGAGCACCCCACGGTATGTATGACGCGATCGACGATCCCTACACCTACGAAAACTCGACGGTTCTCGTAAATAAGCTCGATCTGCGCGACCGGGATCAACTGGATGCTTACGAGGCCGAGATCTCCAACGCGCGATCGGAAGAGCCCCTGCCCGAGGGCAAGCTAGATTTTGCGCATTTCTGCGCCGTCCACCACCATCTGTTTCAGGATGTTTACGACTGGGCAGGCAAGCCCCGAACAGTGCGTATCTCGAAGCAGGGAAATCCGTTCTGTTTTCCCGAGCACATTGAAGCTCAGGCAGCGAAGCTGTTTGCCGAACTGAAGGCGGTCAACTTTCTTGAAAACCTTGAATTCGATGATTTCTCAACCCGGGCTGCGCATTTCCTGTCCGAGTTGAACGCGATTCACGCGTTCCGCGAAGGCAACGGCCGTACCCAGCTGACTTTCTTTGCTCTGCTGGCCGACAACGCCAGCCATCCACTTGACCTCGAAAAGCTTGACCCCGAATTGATGCTCAAGGCCATGATCGAGAGCTTCGCGGGCGACGAGAAAGAACTGTCCCGCGTGATCAGGGAGCTTATCACCTAAACGAAAATACTCTCTCCTTCACAGGCTCTCACCCCAGCAACCCCTTCCCGGCACATGGGTCATATTTTCGGATAGCAATTGGGACGCAGCATACAGAAACAGGCCGGGACCAATAGCACCGGTATGACCCATCAGGCATTGCGTTGCGGATCATGGGTCGCGGCCTGCCTGATATTCCTGTTCGCCTCCACGCCCGCCATATCAGCCGGCTGCGCGTTCGAACCGCAGGGCGAAGGCCGCGTCGTCGCCGTGATCGACGCGCGCAGCTTTCGCCTCGATGACGGCCGCGAAATCCGCCTCGCCGGCATCGTGCCGTCAGTCACGGACAAGGCGAACGGCGCGGCAGCCCTGGCATCGATCGTCACCGGGCGCGACGTGACGCTGCGCAGCGGCGACGACGCGCCGGACCGTTATGGCCGCCAGTCCGCCTTCGTATTCCTGCCGGGTTCCGAGACGCCGGTACAAAGCGAGCTGCTGCGCCGTGGCGAGGCGCTGGTTTCGACCGAAATGGCCGACAAGGACTGCGCCGCGGAACTGGCGGCCGCCGAGGCCGAGGCGCGGCGGGCTAAAAGAGGAACCTGGGCCGATCCGGCGGCCATAAAAAACGCGGAAAGTCCCGGCGATATTTTGGCCGGGATTGGGCGCTTTTCGGTGGTCGAGGGCAAGGTTTTGTCCGTGCGGCAGGCAGGGGCAACGACCTATCTGAATTTTGGCCGGAACTGGACACGGGACTTTGCTGTGACTATTTCAAGGCGCATGATGCCGGCGTTCGAGGCGGCCGGGCTGTCGCCTAAGTCCTTCGAAAATCGACGGATTCGTGTCCGCGGCTATGTCGAGGCGCGGGGTGGGCCACGGATCGACGTGCTCCGGGTGGGACAGATTGAAGTACTCGGCGGGAATTAGCTCGTTCGGAAGAGAAGAGTGGGCTGACGTGACGAAGCGTTCGGGATGGCGCGAGGGAAGTACAGGCCGCCGCCTTTTGGCTGCGCCGGCCGTGCTGTGCGCTGCTTTGACGCTGGCGGCCTGCGGCAGTGTCGGCGGCAAGTTCGAGACAGCAGCGCCGACGGCCACGTCGCCCGCCAAGCCGAACCGCACCGTAGCACAGACGCCGGCGAGCGAGCGCGAGCATGAGCGCATCCTCTCCTCCTATGGCGGCGCCTATGACGATCCAAAGCTGGAAGCGCTGATCAGCAAAACCGTCGACCGGCTCGTCGCGGCCTCCGACCGTCCCGACCAGGCCTATCGCGTGACAATCCTGAATTCCGGCGCGGTCAACGCGTTCGCTCTGCCGACCGGCCAGCTCTATGTGACGCGCGGCCTGATCGCGCTCGCCAGCGACACCTCGGAATTGTCCTCGGTGCTGAGCCACGAAATGGCGCATGTGCTGGCCAAGCACGCCTCGATCCGCGACGACAAGGCAAGGCAGGCCGCCGTCGTCACCCGCGTCGTCACCGACATGAGCAACGATCCGGATCTGACCGCGCTGGCGCTCGCGAAAACAAAACTGACGATGGCAAGCTTCTCCCGCGCCCAGGAGTTCGAGGCCGACGGCATCGGCGTCGGCATTTCGGCGCGCGCGCATTTCGATCCCTATGGCGCCTCGCGCTTCCTGAGCGCGATGGAGCGCAACGCGGCGCTGAAGGCCGGCAAGACCTCGCTCGATCCCCGCGCGCAGGACTTTTTATCTTCGCACCCGGCAACTCCGGAGCGCGTGCAGAATGCGCAGAACTCGGCCCGGCAATTCTCGTCGCCGGAAGGCGGCGAGCGCGACCGCGAGACTTATCTCGCCGCGATCGACAACATCGTCTATGGCGAAGACCCCAGCGAAGGTTTTGTGCGCGGGCGGCGCTTCCTGCATCCCAAGCTCGGTTTCAGCTTTGCCGCTCCCGACACGTTCACGCTCGACAACACCGCGCAGGCCGTGATCGGCGTCCGCGAGGGCGGCTCGCAGGCGATGCGCTTCGACGTGGTGCGGGTGCCGGCCGAGCAGACGCTCGGCGATTACCTCAATTCCGGCTGGATGGAAGGCGTCGAGAAGGCTTCGACCGAGGACCTCACCATCAACGGCTTCCCGGCGGCGTCGGCCTCTGCGAGTGGCGACCAGTGGCAGTTCAAGGTCTACGCGCTGCGCTTCGGCAGCGACGTCTACCGCTTCATTTTTGCCGCCAAGCAGAAGACCACCGAAAGCGAGCGCAACGCGCGCGAGACCGTCAACTCGTTCCGCCGCCTGACGCTCGAGGAGATTCAGGCGGCACGTCCGTTGCGCATCAAAGTCATCACCGTGCAGCCCGGCGACACCGTGGAATCGCTCTCGCACCGCATGGCCGGCGTCGACCGCCCGGCCCAGCGCTTCCGCATCCTCAACGGCCTCGACGCCAACGCCCAGGTCAAGACCCGCGACCGCGTCAAGATCGTGGTGGATTGACGCGCGAAGCGCGTCATCTCCGATGCGCAATTGCGCGTCTGGGGGCTGGTCTCTTCTTAATCGTCGTCCCGGCGAAGGCCGGGACCCATAACCACCGATGTACATTGTTGCACGACGCTGTTGCTCCAGCGGATACAACCATGCGCATCGGTGGCTATGGGTCCCGGATCGCGCTTCGCTTGTCCGGGACGACGGATAGTTTGCCGTCACGAGGACAATTGCGCCTCAGTGCCTGCTCGGCTCAAGCACCACGACCAAACCCGTCATTTCCGGTTCATGCGGCCTCAGACTGGTGAGCGTCGCATCGCTCCAGTCGGCCAGACTGACGACTTCGCCGCTTTGAGCCTCGGTCTCCGGCGCGCCGGTAGGTTCGAGAACCTTGAGGCCGCGGTTATCCAGAAAGAACGTGTGGTTCCCGAACAAATTGTTCAGCTGGGGGACCGCCGGATGATCGTCGGGAAGAACCTCGGCCTGGAACTGGCTCAGGGTTTGTTTAACCTGTGTCGAGCTCAACTTCATGATCTGCTCCATCTGGTGCGCGATTTTGTTGGTGCGGGATTCTGCCCTGTCTGGGTGTGTTCCCCTCCTGTCTGTTCCCGCGTGCATCGGACAAGCCCAAGGCAAGGGCAAGGCAAATCCAATTCGTTCCCGGGCGTGCGATCGTGGATCGGGGTGCAGCCAAAGCTCTGAATGTTGCCGGCCACATGCCTCGAATGAATCCGCCCTGAAAACGTTCCGGCTTCTCACGGTAAATTTCCAGGACACGTTCGCTCCTGATCGCGAGCCTGCCGAATACGGTGCAAGCGGCTCAAGCAGCGACAAGCCGCTCGATTTCGGCAACCGGATGCGACGTCAGTTCCTTTGGAATTTCCGCGATCACGCGCGCGATGACCTCCGCGTGGAGGGCCTTGCGAAGATTGCCCAGCACTTTCGGCGGGGCGATGATGACAAGCTTCTCGAAAAGATTGGCATGGGCATGGCGATACAGCGCGTCGGCCAGCTCGCCGGCAAACCTCTCCTCGGCAATGTGGTGCCAATCTGTTTCTTCCATGGCGCTCCGGGCCACACCAACACTTCCATTGGATCGCCCCGGACGATCGGTACCCTGCTCGCGGGTCGGCGGATTGTCGCGCTCGATAATGCGTTCGACGACAAGGTGGACTTGATGCGCGGTGCCTTTGTTGCGCAGGAAGAGCGCCTTTTGACCGTCGCCGACCAGGATAAGCGCGTTATGGGGAACTTGCGGTGTGAGTTCCGTAGCCATTCTTGCTCCAATCAGTTGCGTTGATTGACAACGCCAGAGCCAAGATAGGTTTCCGCAAGGAGATGCCGGCGTCGGCATCGACATCGCGTCAAATGCGCACGCGATAGATCTGCACCGCAGACTGCGTAAGATCTCCGTCGTCCCGGACAAGCGAGCGTAGCGAGCGCGATCCGGGACCCATAACCACCGATGTTGGTTGTCTGCACGACGCTGGAGCTACAGCGGATTCTAACTACGCATATTCGTGGTTATGGGTCCCCGCCTTCGCGGGGACGACGTGGGGTTAGATATCGCCTCAAAACAAAAAGCCCGGTCTCTCGACCGGGCTTTTCGCAATTCAACCTGTGAAGCGCAGCTTACGCCGCCTCGTCCGCAACGGCAGCATCGTCACCGTCGGCATCGGCTTCATCACCTTCACCGTCAGCTTCGCTGCCGGCTTCGGTCTTGGCGCCGCGGCGCGGGCTCTTGGCGAGCTGGCTCTCGATTTCCTTGACCGCTTCGGTCTCCGTCGAATGCTGGACGACGGCGATTTCGCGCGACAGGCGATCGAGCGCCGCTTCATAGAGCTGGCGTTCGCTGTAGGACTGTTCGGGCTGCGATTCCGAGCGATAGAGATCGCGCACCACTTCGGCGATCGCAACGATGTCGCCCGAATTGATCTTTGCTTCGTATTCCTGCGCTCGGCGCGACCACATCGTGCGTTTTACGCGCGCGCGGCCTTTGAGCGTCTCGAGGGCCTTCTTGACCAGCGCCGGATCGGACAGCTTGCGCATGCCGACATTGGCGACCTTGGCGGTCGGCACCCGCAGCGTCATCTTGTCCTTCATGAAATTGATCACGAACAGCTCAAGCTTGGCGCCTGCGATCTCCTGCTCCTCGATCGCCAGGATCTGGCCGACACCGTGAGCGGGATAGACCACGAATTCATTGGCCTTGAAGCCCTGACGCTGGGTCACGACCTTCTTCGGCTCCTCCACGCGCGGGGCGGCAGCCTTCGGGGCCACCACGGCGGCCTTCGGAGCCACAACAGCGGCCTTGGGCGCAGCAACGGCAGCCTTGGGAGCAACAGCGGCAGCTTTGGGGGCAGTCTTGGCGGCGACCTTCGAGGCAGTGGCCTTCGAAGCCGTCGCTTTCGCGGCGGTTTTTGCAGTCTTATCTGGCATTGAGCTTCTTTTGTTTTTCGAGGACTTTGTGGCTGCAGCCTTCTTGGCTTCCTTTACAGACGCCTTGGCACGGCCTTTGGTTGCGCTGCGGCTGGCCGCGGCGGCTTTTTTCGAAGTCTTTGAAACACTCTTTTTACGCGTTTTCTGTGACACAGCCTGCGCGCGGAACTGCCACGCCCCTGTTCGATGTTTTTTACGGAACCACCGGGAGGGCCAAAGTTACGCAAGGCCGGATCCGGCTTGTAATGTGCCCAATATAGCACATTTTCCGCAAAAATCAATGATTTACGCCCTGTTTCGGACCTTCTCAGGGACCTTTCGGTCATAAGTCCGTCAACAAGGTTAAATCGGCAGGCTGTGTATGGGTCTGGCGGCTCCGAATTAGGTTCAAATTAGGTCCGGAGCGGTCTCAACTGGTCTCGAAGGGGCGATCCGAATCAGTCCCCGCTACCGGGTTCCTTGGAAAAATATTTCTCGAACTTGCCTTCCACACCCTCGAATTCTTTCGCGTCGGGCGGCTGGTCCTTCTTCTGGGTGATGTTGGGCCAGGCCTTGGCGTATTCGGTGTTGACCTCGAGCCACTTCTCCAGGCCCGGCTCGGTGTCCGGCTTGATGGCGTCGGCGGGACATTCGGGTTCGCAGACGCCACAGTCGATGCACTCGTCGGGATGGATGACCAGCATGTTCTCGCCCTCGTAGAAGCAGTCCACGGGGCAGACCTCTACGCAGTCGGTATATTTGCATTTGATGCAGGCATCAGTGACGACGTAAGTCATCCATAACTCCGAAAGAATTGGCTCCGAAACGATCAAGTTTTTCCGGGGTTTGCGTAGCGCATGAACTGCGCAGCCGCAAGGGAAGAGCAAGGCAACGACAAGCAGGGCACAGCGCCGGAGAGCTTGGGTCTTCAAGCGCCCGACGGGCTCGTTTGCAGATAGTCATTCCCTGCGGTTCTGCAAATCCTCGTACAGCACGCGCGCAGCCGCGGCATCGCCCCGCCGCTCGGAGAAGCCGGCTACCTTCAGCACCCGCACCGAATTGTCGAGCCCGATGGTGACGACGTCGCCGAGCTTCACGGCATGTCCCGGAGCCTTCTCGCGCACGCCGTTGATGCGGACGTGGCCGGCTTCGACCAATGCGGCAGCACTCGTGCGGGCCTTCACCACCCGCGCATGCCACAGCCATTTATCGAGACGCTGTCGCTCCAATCAACCTGCTCGAACGTAGCGTTTTCAAGCGAAGCCTGTCCCGCACTTGATGCGGGATGGGTACCGGTTCGCGTGAAGAAAACGCGTCAAAAAATAAATCTAGCGATCCTTGTTGCCGGCGAGCTGTTCCTTCAGCGCCGCCAGTTTTGCAAATGGCGAATTGGGATCGATCGGCCGGTCGCGCTCGCGCGGCGCGGCGCTGGTGGCGTATTGCCGATGCGACGGACCAGAGTCGCGCTTGTCGCGGCCGCCCTTGTCACGCCCACCGAAATCGCGGCCACCTTTATCGCGCCCACCGCCCTTGTTGCGGTCACCCTTGTTGCGATCGCCGCCGAATTTCTCCGGACGACCACCGCCCTTGTTGTCGCGGCGGTTGTCATTGTCGCGGCCCTTGCCTTCAAAGCGCTCGCGCGGCGGACGGCTGTCGGCACGCGCTTCCTGCGGTGCGCCCTCTGCCGGCGGCGTGGCGTTGGCATCAGCGGGTGCGCCCTCGCGCGGCTTGCGGAACTCGTTGTGACGGCGGCCGCGGCGATGACGCTGCTCGCGTCCGGGCGCTGCAGCCTCGCCGCCTTCACCGGCGGCAGCCGCCGCGGGCGCAGCAACGTCGGCGCTCCTGTTCTGCGGGCGCCCGTGATGACGCTGGCGGTTGCGGTCGTGGTGTGGACGGCGTTCTTCCGAACGGCCACCGGGCCGCCAGACTTCCACCATCTCGGGCACGACAGGCGCATCGGGCTCAGCGGCAGCTTCTGTTGGTGCAGCGTCCGCCGGGGCGGCGTCGCTGGCGACGGTTTCGGTCGTGGCTTCAGCGGCAGGCGCTTCTTCAGGCGCGGCGGCCACTTCGGACGCAGCGACTGGCGCTTCCACGACCGGTGCTTCGGCCGGCGCAGGCTCTGCGGCGGCTTCGACAACAGGTTCAGCTTCCACCGCGGGCGCTTCGGCCGGCGCCGGCGCCAGGGTGACCTCGGGCAGCAAGGCGGCCGATGGCGCGGGGTCGCCGGAGACCGGCTGGGCCGCGGTCTCGTCAGCAGCTTCGACTGGCGCTTCTGCCGACGCTTCCACCGGCGCGTCTGCGGTGGCTTCGGTCGGCGCGGCCGCATCGGTCACAGCATCAGTGCCCTCAACCGGCGCGGCTTCCGCTGCAACGATCGGCTCAGTCGCCGCGACCGGCTTCGGCGGCAGCGGCGCGCGGCGCTCGGAACGATAGCCGAGCGCGCGCAGGATCGAGGCGAAATCTTCGCCGGCTGATCCCGTCAGCGAGGTCATCGCCTGCGTCACCACAAAGCTGCGGCCATCGAACGCGCCGGCGGGCTTTTCGCCCGGCGAACTTTCGCGCCAGGCCAAAGCGGGACGGATCAGATCGGCAAGACGCTCCAGAATATCGACGCGCACCGCGCGCTCGCCGCACTGGCGATAGCCGAGCACGCGATAGGCATCGCGCGCCAGCGCCTTGTCGACCGCGAACGAGGTGCGGCCGCTACTCGCCAGATGCTGCGCACCCGACAGCGCCGACATATCGACATTGTCCTGCTTCTCGGCCCACAGCAGCGAGGCGAGCGAGCGCGCCGCGGGCTTCAACAGGCCCGGGAAATAGATGTGATAGGCGCCGAAGCGGACGCCGTATTTGCGCAGCGTCGCGCGCGAGGGCTGGTCGAGATCCTTCATCTCGGCGGTGATCTTTGAACGCTCGAGCACGCCGAGCGCCTCGATCAACTGGAATGCGATGCCGCGCGCGATGCCGGTGATGTCCTCGGCCTTGGCAAGCCCGAACAGCGGGCCCAGCAATTTCTCGATATGCGTTTTGAGCCACAAATCGAGCCGCGTCTGCACGGCTTCGCGCGCCGCGCCATTGAGGCGATCGTCGGAAATGATGCGCAGCCGCGGATGCAGCGCGTCGTCGGCGGCGACGAGCTTTGCCACCGCATCGCCGGTCCAGCGGATGGTGCCGTCGGAGGTCAGCACGAAGGCGTCGTCGGGCGCAGCGCTAAGCTTTTCGGCGCGCGTGTCGATCTCGCCGGCCAGCACCTGCTGTGCTGCCGCCTGCAACGCCTTGGCGTCGCTTCCGGCCTCCGCCGCATCTGGTGCAAAGGTGAATCCGTCGAGGCGGCCGATCACATGGCCTTCAACGATCACTTCGCCGGTCTTGCCGATTTCCGTATTCAAAACACTGTTCTCCCGCAGGCGGCGCATCAATACACTGGTACGGCGGTCAACGAAACGCTCCGTTAGCCGTTCATGCAGCGCATCGGACAATTTATTTTCGACCTCGCGCGTGATCCCCTGCCAGTGATCGGGGTCACCCAGCCAGTCCGGCCGGTTGGCGACGAAGGTCCAGGTGCGGATTTGCGCGATCCGGCCCGACAGCGTGTCGATATCGCCGGTGACGCGGTCGGCCTGGTCGACCTGGGCCGCGAACCATTCGTCGGGAATCCGGCCCTTTTTCATCAGGAATCCGTACAGCGTGGTCACGAGTTCGGCATGGGCGGCGGGCGCCAGGCGCCGATAATCCGGGATCTGGCAGGCGTCCCACAGCCGTTCCACGGCTGATGGCCCGTGGGCCATTTCCCGCACCTCGGCGTCGCGTGCCGCATGATCGAGCACGCGCAGATCCTCCGCAATTGGCGCGCGGGTCAGCACTTCGTGCTGCGGCGAGAGCGCCAGCGAGACCTGCAAACTGCCGAGCGAGGCGAAATCCAGCTTGGAATTGCGCCACTGCAGCATTTTGACGCTGTCGAACGTGTGGTTCTGCAGCGCGTTCACCAGTTCCGGCTCGAACGGCGCGCAGCGGCCCGTGGTGCCGAAGGTGCCGTTGCGCGTGGCGCGGCCGGCACGGCCCGCGATCTGTGCAAACTCCGACGGGTTCAAGCGGCGGAACTGGTAGCCGTCGTATTTGCGGTCGGACGCAAACGCCACGTGATCGACGTCGAGGTTGAGGCCCATGCCGACGGCGTCGGTGGCGACGAGATAATCGACATCGCCGTTCTGGAACATCTCGACCTGCGCATTGCGTGTGCGCGGTGACAGCGAGCCCAGCACGACAGCCGCACCGCCATGCTGGCGGCGGATCAACTCCGCAATGGCGTAGACTTCGTCAGCCGAGAACGCGACGATCGCGGTCCTTCTCGGTTGGCGCGTGATCTTGCGGTCGCCGGCGAATTCGAGCTGCGACAATCTGGGACGCGTCACGATCGACGCGCCCGGCAGCAGCCGCTCGATAATGGGCCGCATCGTCGCTGCCCCCAGCAGCAGCGTCTCGTCGCGGCCGCGGCGGTGCAGGATGCGATCGGTGAAGACATGCCCGCGTTCGAGATCCGCCGCGATCTGGATTTCATCGACCGCGAGGAACGACACGTCGATGTCGCGCGGCATCGCTTCCACCGTCGACACCCAGTAGCGCGGGTTCTTCGGCTTGATCTTCTCCTCGCCGGTGATCAGCGCAACGCTATCTGCACCGGCGCGCGCGGCGATCTTGTTGTAGACCTCGCGCGCGAGCAGCCGCAGCGGCAGGCCGATGATCCCCGACGAATGCCCGAGCATCCGCTCGATGGCGAGATGCGTCTTGCCGGTGTTGGTCGGCCCCAGCACCGCGGTAACGCCGGCGCCGGGAGCCCGTTCATGTCCAAACGTGGACGAGTAGGAGAAAGCCATAATTTGCAGGTGTTTCTTTGATTTTTCGCCGTCATTGCGAGCGAAGCGAAGCAATCCATCGCGCTACCAAGGAAGTATGGATTGCTTCGTCGCTTCGCTCCTCGCAATGACGGAAATCGTCGGTTTGTGTGTCAGTTTGCGACGGTGATGCGGTCGCGGCTTAAGCTCTGGAACGAGTCTAGAACGAATCGCGCCCGAATCGCTGACTCTTACTTAAACTGGCTTCGTTCACCGCAACATCCAGCGTTAGCGCTCATGATGCGGCACTAGATCAAGTTTGCCTTGGCTCCACAAGGCGGGGTTTTCACGCGAATTCCTTAAAGGTTGAGAGGGTTCGGAGTCGAATCAGAAGCGGCGAAGAGTCAATGGGATTCCTTGGGTCTCTTGTCGTCCCGGCGAAGGCCGGGACCCATACGCCGCGGCCGTGCCGTTTGAGCCGGTCGAAGTTGCAACTGCTGCAACAATGAATGCCTGTGGTTATGGGTCCCGGCCTTCGCCGGGACGACAGCGATTACTGCGTCTTCGCCACCCTTGGCGGCGCCGCCGTTGTGACAAAACTCGTGGCTTCCAGCATCGCGGGGCCGAACGGGGTCGGGATCGTCATGCGGAATGGAACCAGGATGCGGGTGCCCGCGATCGGCACGAAGGCGATCTCGATGTTGCGCTGGGCGGCGAGGTGCTTGATCACGGGCCGATCGGGGATATAGCCCGCGATCGGCGTGAAATAGACGGAACAGACCACGGCCGGCCCATGATAGCCGCGCTCGGCCTTCACATTTTCCATGCGCTTGTAGTCGAGCTTGAGGTCATAGCGCAGCCGGCCGTCGAAGATGCCGGTGCCGGTGCGGCAGGCCTCCGGCGACAGCGGATCGGCCGTTCCGGGCACGCGGATCATCGCGCCCGTCATCGGATCGAGCACGTTTTTGCGATGCGCTTCGGTGACGACGATGCGGTCGGGATCGACAGGCGGTTCCGGATCGATGGAAAAATCCTTCACCCCGCCGTTGGCGATCACGAGGCGGACGGTCTCGGATTTCTTCGAACTCGTGGTGGTCGCGGTATAGGCGTTGGCGACCAGCGCGCCACCCACGACGCGGCCTTGCGAGGCGCCGGAACCCTTGCCGCCCGAAAACGCCTGCAGCAGGCCGGTGGAACCGCCCTGCGCGGAGGCGGAAAACGCATCATCGCCGATTTCGATGGTCCAGGTGCCCTTGCCGACGGGAATGCCCGCCAGCGACGCCTCGTAATGGGCATCGAGCCGCCCTTGCGCGGAGGCTTCCAGCGGCGCCAGCCACAGCAGAGCGCCGGCCGCAAGACTGCCCACCAGGCCGAAACGATGCGAAATGGCACGTGTGGTCACGTAACTGACGGTCCTGCTGGCGCGAGCGCTGGTTTATGTAGTCAAAAATATCCGGCAATCAACGCGTGGGTGGTCCCTCGCGGTGGCTCAATCCGCGGGGAACAGAGATGTCGGCGGGGATTGCGCCCTTTATATGGTCCTAACGTCTTGATATCCTTAAACCCTTGTAATGGCTTCCAAACCGGCAATGCTGTCTTCCCAGGGATACGCAAAATCTTAAGCGAAACCCCGCAAAACCTTGACGCCTAGGGCCTGCCGCCCTATACGTCCGCGGTTCCTGGAAATGGACATGATTTTGGACCCCCGCGCGGCGCCATAGTGCGCTCGGCTGTTGCGGGGATGGAAGAGGATTTTGTGCGATGTCTCGGCGCTGCGAACTGACGGCCAAGGGCCCGCTGGTGGGTAACAAGGTGAGCCACTCGAACATCAAGACCAAGCGGCGCTTCCTGCCGAACCTGGTCAACGTGACCTTCATCTCCGACGCGCTCGGCCGCAACGTGCGCCTGCGCGTCTCGACCAATGCGCTCAAGAGCGTCGACCACAATGGCGGCCTCGACGGCTACCTGCTCAAGGCCAAGGCCGACGTGCTGTCGCCCCGCGCGCTGGATCTCAAGCGCGCGATCCAGAAGAAGGTCGGCAAGCCGGAATACGTGAAGAAGGCGAGCTAAAGTCGAATCTCCCTCGCCCCGCTCTTGCGGGGAGAGGGGCTCTCTCCGAGCAAAGAATTTCTAACGGCTGGGTCGAAAGACCCGGCCGTTTTTGTTTCTCCAAGTGACGCTGAAAAGCCCGTTGGGCGGCAGCCCGAAACATAAATTGTCAACGTGGGGCTAGCATCGGGTCCCACCCCACAAGGCCATCATAGGAAAATGACAGGAAAGCTGAGATTCGCTTTCCCTCGTCATCCTTTGAAAGCTTGTCTAAGGGAGTGATCCTGACCATTAAACTTTGACCGAGATCAAGAGTGGCGTTCTGCGGACCTCTGTAGTTCCGCATTGTCCCTTCGACCCGCCCAAGCTGAGCGTCCAGTCGCTTCCGATCAGGATTGTCCGGTGCACGGATGAGCGAGGGCGGGTCAAAATCAAGATCAGAAAAGTTTGCTATACGAAAGCGCGCCCCCTCCTGTTTCAACCATTCATATGACCAAGCTCGTTCTCCGAACGGCCTGTTAACCTGAGATTTCTTGATCCAATCATTCACTTGCAAAGCCAGTCCTTCACGAGGCGAGGGCGCCGGGAGCCAGCGAAGGAAATAGAAAACATACAAATAAAAGACCGGATCAACCGATCTAGGATTCAAGTTATGCCAATCGAGCAGGCGTTCGATAGCAATGTTCACATCAAAGCCGCGCAGGCGACGATATGCGCTGAGCCATCGACGAACATCAGCGTCACGAACCCCCTGCTGATGAATATTGCGCTCCATCATAAGCGCAATCGTTTGCAGGTCTCCTTGACTTATTGAGTTCCAGTTGTGTTTAGCGCGCGCTATTATCGCAGAACATAACGCTCGGCGTACGGCCATATCCTCATAGCGAGATGCCAAGATGCGGAGATCGCTGATTACCTTATCTATCTTTCCATAGACAAGATCCCACTCAGCAATTGCACGCCGAGCGCGAATTGAAGTCTGCGGGCGACGCTTTAGCTCGTCGATGGACTCTTCCGCCAAAGCAAGCGCATCAAGATACCAACCACGCGATGATTGCCGCAGGAACTGTCCAAGGTAGGTGGCTTTTGCAAGTTCGCTTGCGAAGCGTAGTAGCGTGCTTACAGTCTGAATTGTCGCCACAAGTCCGTATTCGTTGCCAGGCTTCATCGCGGTCGCCCGCGTAAACGCATCCACAGCCGCTTGAAAATCACTTCTCGTGTCGCCCTCGATCGATTGCAAAGCCCTCCCTTCGTTGCTTGCCTCACGCAAACGTTGTTCCATCCGCACTCGATAGGCCATACCAACCACGTGCACGAGTGCCGCATCTCCATCATCTCGAGACGTGCGCTCAACGGCGGTCGCAATCGTTACCGCTTCCTCGACTTCCTTGGGCTCCTCATAGAGCAAATGGCGAGCAAGGTGGGCTGCGTAATGCGATCCTTTTGGCCACAACTGGACGACACGACGAAATATCGTACGTGCCTGCGCCACGTTACCGAGATCATTTATTAAGGGCGAAAACCTTCGTTGTGTCGCAATGCCGCCCGTTTGAATGTCATTGTCTGCCTCAATCGCGCTTTCAATATCGCGCGTAATGAAGAGAGTTTGCACTATAGTTTCGATTCGATCGGACACCCTATGAGTGAGGGATGCGAGATGAGTGAGTAACGTACTTGAGAATAGAGACAGATCAACGCGCCATTGACCATCAGCTCTTGATAGGGCGGCCAACACCTTCTCCGCCAGCAAGGCGTGCGAGACTTTAACATGAGAGGCTGTCGTTAACAGAAAGAGGGATTCTCTTGCGACAGGCCACTTACTTTCATTAAAGCGGACACATAGCTCGTCGTAATCATAGATTGGGAACCCGTCATTGGAGTACACACTTACTAAACAAAGGTCTATCAGCAGGGATTTTGCGATCGGATCCATAGCCTGATCGATAACGTCTTGAACGAGGCGATCAGCTCCCAGAAAATTCTCCCCAAAAGCCGTGAGCCCGAAGAAGAATGGATTGCGCTGTTCTTGCAGTTCCGACGAACTGCTCAGTCGCTGGATGGCTTTGCGACGTGCATCATCATTCACCTGCTCGAGATAAGCGTCACGAAACAGAGTCACCTCCGTATCCTCGAGCTTTCCTGAAAGAATTTCCTTGCTTTCGCGATATCCGTACGCCCGAGAGACCCACAAGAAGACTGCACGAGTATTGTCTTCTCGGAGTTGTCGCAGGAGGCCCTCTCTTTCGCTCTCTGTCACCACAACGGATTCCATGAGAACCAACACAGGGAGGGATGAGAATTGAAATATATCCCGCAGGTAGGAAGCGGTATCGGAGCTGATTTGATCAAGCAACACGACCGGATAGCGCTCCATGAACTCCCACGCAAGGCGCCGTCCCAGAGTAGTTCCTCCTGCACTTGGTTCATGCAACAGATTGACCGTTCGATTGCTTGATGCCCGTAAGCCTTCCTCTATTTCGTCGTAGTAGCGTGCAAAGGCTGCCTTACGCCCTACATCGAGATTCTGAGCGAGTTCGGCCCATTCAATCGGCATGCCGCGGCGAAAGTCGCGACCAAATACTCGGCCAGGTGGAAAGGTTTGCGCACGAGCCCGAAACAGAAGCGTAAGGTCGCGACTGACTCTTGCCAGGAGGTTTGGTGGGATTTCGGCTAGCGAAAATGCCGTGCCCTCCCGCCGTGGCAGCAACGCAACATCGATGTCTCGCGTTGGGGCCGCGGCGCGCGCGCCGTCGAGAACGATCACGGCAGCATCTACAGTCGATCTTATTGACCGTATTCCATCCAGTTGGCCGCCTTGCGGGTCATCAGAAACTACAACGATGGGAGCAAGCGTATCGCCAAAAGCGGTATCAAGGCTCTCGGCAACTAGCCTAATTTGATCAAAAGGAAATGCGTTAGCCAAAATGAGGGCTCTGACCTCAACGGGCGATGCACTTTCTGAAATGCCCGTAAGGATGTCGTCGAGAGAGCGTCGATAACGGCGGCGCCATTCCGACGGTGTTGGCGACGGCTCTACCCCCGAAATGTCGCTCCGACCGTTTGCGAAATGCCAAAGTCCGCCTCGCGCAAAGAGTCTAAAGTCTGGCAATTGCTGTCCAGGCCAACTTTGGCGGAACAAACGCCCGCTGAGCTGGATCTCATTTTCTGAGGGCGGGCGTTCGCGAAAATCAATGATTAATGACCAAGGAAGTGAGGAAATCTCCTTCGGAACAGACTGAGGTGAATTAGGGATAACCAATACATTGAAGCCATCGGAATCGAAGTACTTTACTTTCCTCCACTCCTCCGACGCCGGTGTAGTACCACCAGGCGGAAGGACTTTCCCCAGAATCGGCACTTCTGTTTCAGACGGGAAAAGGCTTTCGATTGAAACCGAAAGCGAATCTAAAAATTGATTCAGGAACGAAGCCGCCCAGACAAACGATTGCTGATATTGAGACGCGCTAAGACCGCCCGAACTATTACCTTCGCGCGGAATCTTATGGAGAAAAGCCAAACCAGCAGCGACTTGCGCGAGAAGAAATTGGAGCTTCAGATCGTCCATCCGATCTGGGTAGTTTCTGGCGACAAGCGCGAACATATCTCGGCGAGCTTCGAGAATATCCTCCACCCAACCTCGCTCGTCAGGCTCCAGCATGGGACTGGAAGCATTGCGGGAAAGGGCGAGGACAAATTCTAACCAGCGGCGATCTCCGAGCTGGTCCATTTGCCGGAGCATGGTTGCCAGTTCAAGATAAGCATGATCGAAAAAAAATAGAGATTTCGATTGATAAGTTGCTAGATCGACTAGCTGTACATCAACCTCATAAGGATCTTGGCCCACGTTGATAAACAGATTTTGCGAATGACAATCACCGTGGACCGGACCCGAAAGAGGCCTGAGCGGGGACATGAGGCTCGGCGATACAGCAAAGTAGTATGGATTGGGCAGGATCCGATTGTTATGAACAAACCGCGCTCGGACAAGAAAATCCTCTCCGAGAAAAGATGAAATATTGGCTGTAATCCGGCCCCCCTTTGTCGGCGTCAGCTTATAGCCCACGGCTTCAGAAACAGCATTCTGCGGGGATTGGTGTTGTCCAAACGCAAACAGATGCGGAGTCCACGCAATCGTTGCGAACCTGCTGTAAGCTGAACGAAACAGCCGAAGAGATGCCACTAGTGGTCGCCAGGTCAGGCGCGATCCGCCAGCAAGCTTCATCAAAAGACAATAGTGCGAGTCGCCTCTTTCGCTTAGGACAAGAAATGGAAGCTTACCCGAGAAGGCTCCATCATTCAGCGCCTGTTTCTGCCGAGTCTGTCCTGCCGGCCGGGATCGCATCGACCTTGAGAACGTAGACGCCGTCATGGCTCCCTGAACAATCCACCAACGCAACAAATGCCGTGGACTTTCCGGTGGGGAAGACTTCTCTTAGCTCAACCCTCGTCCCATGCTTCTTTTCTATCTGCAGAATGAAGTCATGCACTGGGCTAGGAAGCTCGTTCCGCATGTTCGGCTGCCCCAATTCAAGTTTGCCGGCTGAAGCTGAAGAATCGTACAACATTGATTGTAGGATGAGAAGTTACTAAAACCAGTGGTTGAGATACTTATGGACAAGTACTCAATGGGTCATCTACTTGCATGGGTTTGCAGATGCCTTACGCTTGGCTATGCAAGCACGCGCGGCGCAGGCTTTGTACGCCTCCAGCAAACGAAATATCTGGCGCCTTTAACGGCAGGCGCTTGAAGCAACTCCCGGGAAAGCCTTCATCAGAGCAGCTCTATTTCTCCCAAGTTGCGTTACACCAGCCTATTGCCTGCGAGTCTGTCATGAGAAACATCGTCATCTGCTGCGACGGCACCGGCAACGAGATCTCCGAAAACATCTCCAATGTGCTGAAGCTCTATCGCTGCCTGCGCAAGACCGAGAAGACCGAGCCGCGGCAGCTGGTGTTTTACGATCCGGGCGTCGGCACGCTGGCACGGCCGAACACCTGGCACCGGCTCAGGCAGAATTTCAACGCCATCCTGGGGCTGGCCACCGGCTATGGGCTCGATGACAACGTGCTGGCGGCCTATTGCTTCCTGGTGCAGAACTGGCGCGAGGGCGACCAGATCTACCTGTTCGGCTTTTCCCGCGGCGCCTACACCGTGCGGGTGCTGGCGGGGCTGATCCACAAGATCGGCCTGATCACGGAAGAGCAGGCCAATCTGGCTGGCAGCGGCCTGATCGCCTACAAGGCGTTCTCCAGCGACGAGGCGCCGAAGCTGCGCGAAAAATTCAGGGGGCGCGTCGACGCCGCCGCCGCCGAGGATGCCGAGCCGCCCTCGCCGTTCGACAACGCCGCGCAGTTCGCGCGCATCACCTCGGCGCGCTGGCCCACCATCCGATTCGTCGGCGTCTGGGATACGGTGGCGAGCGTGATCGTGCCGCGGCCCGACCGGTTCTATCTCCCGAGTCTGGAGGAACTGGCCTGGACGCTGCAGAACCCGAGCGTGCAGATTTTCCGGCAGGCGATCTCGATCGACGAGCGGCGCTGCATGTTCCGGCTAAAGAAGTGGGACGCGCCGCAGACCTACAAGTCGGTCCGCTTCAACGACGTGAAGGACGCGCCGCAGGATATTTTGCAGGTATGGTTCTCAGGCGTGCATGCCGATATCGGCGGCGGCTATCCGGAAAAGCAATCCGGTCTCTCCAAATATCCGCTGCTCTGGATGATCGACGAGGCCGAAAAAGCCGGCCTCAGGTTCAACCACGCCAACGTCAACCAGCTCGCCTGGGGCATTCCGCGGAAGGGAAGCCCGTTCTCCTATGTCGCGCCCGATGTGCGCGGCGAGGTGCATAATTCGCTTGTTGGCGCGTGGTGGCTTCTCGAATTCTTGCCGAAGAGCGCGAAATACCGGGAGTGGCCGAAGCGGCAGGTGTATTTCGGGTTCTACATTCCGGACGCGGAGCCGCGGGTGATTCCGGAGGGCGCTGTCATTCATGAGTCGGTGGCGAAGCGGATGGCCGAGGTGAAGGATTATCGGCCGGTGAATTTGCCGGAGAGGTACGAGACGTGGCCGATGCCGGTGAAGGCGGAAGCGGTGGAGATGCCGGCGGAGGTGTGAGGCCTAACATCTTGCGTCGTCCCGGCGAAGGCCGGGACCCATAACCACAGGATTGGATTTTGGGCACAATCGTCGAACAGCGTCTCTCAACACAAACGACACGGCGTATGGGTCCCGGCCTTCGCCGGGACGACAATTTGCACTGGCCGGGCTCGTAACCACATGACCACGCCCCGCACCTACTACGTCTACATCCTCGCCTCTGCCCGCCACGGAACGCTCTACATCGGCGTCTGCAACGATCTCAGCAACCGCCTCACGATGCATCGCGCCGGACGCGGGTCGGAGTTCGTCAAGAAGTACGGCGTTACGCGCCTGGTCTACATGGAGACGTATGCCTCGCCGCAGGAAGCCATAGCGCGCGAGAAGCAGTTGAAGAACTGGCATCGCGACTGGAAGGTACGGTTGATCGAGGAAGAGAATCCTGAATGGAGCGATCTGTCGCATCTGCTTTAGTCGTCGTCCTGTCTTGTGTCGTCGTTCCGGCTTTTGTTGTCGCCCCAACTCTTGTTGTCGTCCCGGCGAAGGCCGGGACCCATACGCCGCGGCGCTTGTGTTGAGAGAAGTTGTTCGACGACTTCGCCTAAACCACTAAATCCTGTGGTTATGGGTCCCGGCCTTCGCCGGGACGACGAGAAACTGCGACAAAACAACACGACGGCCGCGCCCGGCGCAGCCTTGGCGAAGCCGGGGCAAATCAGTTCTGATCTTCAGAAATCATGTCAAGTCCAAAATTTCCGAAAATCAAAAATATTTCTCTTCCCTTCCACCCCAAATCACCTGCACATCAATAGCCATCCCGTCCCACTCAGAGGGGCGTCGGCCGTCGTCATGACGAGGGGCGGGGATGCGGTGGACGCTGATGTTGCGATTGACGGTCGCGGCTGATGCGTACGGTGAAAGCGTGTGGTCCTGGCGCCCGTAACGGCGTCAAGCCTTTCGGAAGCCAACGCTTCCGAGGGG
>NZ_JAFCLX010000030.1:0-91242 GCF_018130205.1 Bradyrhizobium sp. AUGA SZCCT0222 | reverse complement strand
CCAAGACTGCCTCCCAAAAAGAAGCCTTGAATCTGATTTGCGCCTAAAAGGGAATCCTTAGAGTCCACACCACCTAGCGCCTGATGGCGCGGGACGATAAAAGGCGGGATGCGAAAATCCCTCCTTGCGATCCCGGTTCTGGTGCTGACTGGCGTGGCGGCGTTGGCCGCCGAACCATCCGGCCATCAGAAGTCCGGCAAGACCGCCCCGTCGGGCAAGCTGCTTCCGCTGAAGGGAGCGACATCAAGCAACTCATGCGCGGCATATGGGGCGGGTTTCGTCAGGGTCGAGGGCACTGAGACCTGCGCGAAGATCGGCGGTGCCCTCAGTATCGGCGCCGGCACATCGGCCGGATCGCGCTGAGCGTCAGGTCATCGGCGGCGCGATAAACTTCACAAATCCGGGGCGCTCCGAGATCTGCGCGAACCAGCGCTCGAGGTTCGAAAGTTTCGGTTTTGTGATGCCCTCGACGCCGAACCAGCGCCGCGCAAAAGCGCCGAGCGCGATATCGGCGATCGTGAACTGATCGCCTTCGATATAGCGGCGCGTTGCCACTTGTGCGTCGACGATCCGCCATTGCACGGCCTCGGCGTCGGCGTCCTTCTGGACCTGGACCATGTCGCGTTTTTCCGGCGCCGTGCGCACCAGCGCCCAGAACACCGGCCGGTCCACCGGTTGCAGGGTCGACAGCGTCCAGTCCAGCCAGCGGTCGACGGCCGCGCGGGCCTGCGGACTTTGCGGATAGATCGACGAATTCTGGCCGTAGGCGAGACAGAGATAGCGCATCACCGAATTGGATTCCCACAGCACGAAATCGCCGTCGATCAGCGTCGGCACGCGGCCATTGGGATTCATCGCAAGGTAGGGCGCTTCATTATTCTTGCCGAACTGCATGCCGGCATCGATGCGATCGTAGCCGAGATCGAGCTCGCGCAGGCACCACAGCACTTTTTGAACATTGACCGAATTGGCCCGGCCCCAGATGGTGAGTTGTTGTTTGTTGTCAGCCACGTGTTTTGCTCCCAGCGTTTTTCTTGCGGTGATCTTCTTGCAACCGGTTCATAGCGGAAGATCGGCAAAAAAGCGCGGGCTGCCTTGGCTGGACTAAACAAAAAAAGGCTCCGCCGCGTCGCGACGGAGCCTGTCACGTAGGCTTGCCGTCAGCGGCCGAAGAACAACCACAACAGAAGGATTATCGGTATCGGCACGCCCAACAGCCACAACAAAATTCCTCGTCCCATCCTCGTATCCTCCAAAATATCAATCGAGGAGAGAACGTGTGGGCGAGTGTCTTGTTCCTTTGCGCGGACCGAAACTGCGCACGCGGTGCCGCGTTATGATTGTGGAATATCGGAGAGCGACAGTCCGATTCGAAACAGCGAATAGCCGTCTCGATCGACGGCGTCGCGCACCTCGGCGTTGACGTCGCCGGCCTCGCGGCTACGCGTCAACTTCCATTCGTCTTCCGAGGTGCCTGAGGGAAACGGCACGTCCGCTTTCGTCACCAGCCGGTAGCTGGGATGGCGGACGTGCACGAAGAAGTTGTACCGTAGCGTTTTCAAGCGAAGTGGATGCCGGTTCGCGTCAAGAAAACGCGTCAAAACAAAGAGGCCTACCAGTGGCCGGTGTTCGGCATCGAGGTCCACGGCTCGGCCGGCGGCTTCGGGTCACCCTTCTGCAAGAGCTCGATCGAATGCAGATCCGGGGAGCGGACGAACGCCATGTTACCGTCGCGCGGCGGGCGATTGATGGTGATGCCCATCTTCATCAGCCGGTCGCAGGTGGCGTAGATGTCGTCGACCTCATAGGCGAGGTGGCCGAAATAGCGGTCTTCGCCGTATTTCTCTTCGTCCCAATTGTAGGTGAGTTCGACAAGCGGCGCGCCGCGGGTGGCCGGCGAGGCCTTGAGCAGGCCTTCGTCTTCGGCGGCGCACAGGAACACCAGCGTGAAGCGGCCCTTGTCGTTGTCGATCCGGCGCACTTCCTTCAACCCGAGCGCATCGTGATAGAATTTCATCGCGGCATCGAGATTGCGGACGCGCAGCATGGTGTGGAGAAAACGCATGTTTCTTGGCTCCCTTTGCGAGGCTTGGTTTTTGGTTCGGGGCTTGAATAGCAGCAAAATTCGCCGCGGGGCAGGGGGCATGATGCTGTTTGGGCGCTACCCTGGGTCCTTTACATGGCGGTGTGGCTGGGAAAGTGATGGCAGCATGAAATACCTGCTTGGCGCTCTTCTCATCTCCGGCACGGCTCATGCAGCCGACCAACTTCCCACCAGCATGCTGGGGAAGTGGGCCTCTGACGCCGCTGCGTGCACAGAGCAGTCCAGCGAATCCGGGATGACGGTCGAACCGCGGACGGTGCTGTTTTACGAGCATGGCTTTCAAATCAAGCGCATTACCCGGCTAAAGGACGGCTCACTAAAGGGAACAGGGTATGGTTTTGCAGACGATGGTCGGTCCAACGGTTCAATCACGCTTAAGCTGATTGATCCCAACAAGCTTCAGGCCAAGGGAGAGATCTATCATCGGTGTGAACAGCTCAGCGGAGGCGCACGGTGAGTGGAGCCGAAGCGGGCGGCTTTGCTGCGACTCAAGCGAAAGCCCCGCCTGGGGAAGCGGGGCTCTCTGAGAGAAGCGGAGATGGGGACAAATCTCGACGCTTCGATAGTTAGACGTTCAACGATGAATGAGCTGTGGAAATTGACGGCTTGAAGCGAGTTCTGATCTCGGGACTGCTGGTTCTGTTCCAGCGAACGTACTGCCGAAATCGGTCCAGGGATTGTGGGCCTTCGAGGCTGCCGACTGCTCGAATCCCGAAGGTGATGGGCTGCTGAAAATCGGAGCAAACACGGTTACGTTTTTTGCCTCCGCCCATGACATCAAGCGTGTCGTTCGTCGGCCTGACGGTTCGCTGAGGGCGTCGGGCTTCGTTTCGAACGAAGGCGAAGAACGCCGCGGTCCGGGTTCGTTGACCCTGAAGCTGATTTCGCCGGACAAGCTTCTTGTGCTCGACCACAGGTATCACCGTTGCGGGACAGGTGAGCGCGCCGGGCCGTTCCAAGCGCCGCTGATTCCCGGAAGTCGATCGCGAAACGAGACGAATGCCGGCGCGTCTGAACTGTGGGTAATTCGTCCGTGGGCTGGACAGGCAAGCCCGTCCGCACATTATGCGTCGCGAGACGGAATCTCTGGAGGGCCTAGGGGGACAGTCTCGGTGAAGGCCACGCGGCGTAACGCCCGCGTGGCCTTTTGTTTTTCAATTATTTACGATTGCTCGTCCGCAAAATTGCGGACTCTGTTCGTTCTCCGAGAACAAAAGCGGAGCCGAGGCCTCCCTTTGAAGGTTGGTCGCGGATGAAAACTCGACGCGAGAGCCTCGCCTCGATGTTGCGAACTCGTCAAATTGCTGGACGAGCGACTGACAAGGTCATGAAGCGTCAGCCGGGATTCGTCTCTGCCAACATTCACCGCAGCCTTAGCAGTAGCACGTCGCGAATTATGCCCAACGTCGATCGAAAGAGTATTTCGAGGCCATGCAGCGCAATCCCGAATGCAAAGAGCATATGATGGCGGCAGGCAAGCTCGCGGAAAACTTCGAGCCCGAGCTTTATGCGGTGGCCAGCATCCACGATTAGCAAGACGTGCACGCGCGGGGTTACAGCTACACAAGCGAAAGCCCCGCTCGGGGGAAGCAGGGCTTTCTGATGGGGATGAGTGTCTGGGGGACTACTCATCCATAAGTCACCGCAACGCGCAATTGGTTCAAACCGATTTCCGCGCGCATCCACGGAGCACTTGCGAAAATGTTCTTGTTATGTTCCATTCAATCATCCCCTGGAGGTTGATTCATGGACATCGAGAAACAACGCGAAATCATCAGGCTCTGGAACCGCATGCGCCGGGTCGAAGGCCCGATCGCCGAGGAAATCCGCATCCAGATCCTGGAATATTTTGCGCAGCAGGACCGTCCGAAACGCGCGGCCTGATGAGGTTTGCTCGCGCCCGTCGCCACGGCGTTAAAGCGCGGGCGTTGAGGGCGTGATCCCGCACAGATATTCGCGCGGCAAGGCAGGGACCTCATCGGGACTGAAAGGCCCCACACCCCCGCGCCCGGATATCCCGGCACAGGATGCGGTTCGACAATGGCCGTCACTCCGCATTAAACGCTGAAAATGAAATTGTCGGTCGAACGAGCCCTGTCCCCCGGCGGCACGTCGCCGGCAGCGCGGAGGGACCAGGCTCACTCCCCAATGGTTAGGCCTTGACGTCGACCAAGGCGGTTGGCTCGACCTGGGCGTGTTGTTCGATCTGCGCTTGCTGCGCCTGCGCCTTGGCGTCGTAGACGGCCTTCAGGTCTTCGTTGATCGTATTGGGCGGCGCCTTGGCGGTTTGGTCGACGAGGAGCTGGATTCTGGCCTGCGTCACTTCAACAGGAACGGGATAAACAAGCATGAGATTATCCTCCTGACCAAAAGCTGTCAGGCGGTCGTTTACACTTTGTAAAGAGATTGGGTTAACTGCGAATTGGGTTAATGGCGGAGCGGACCGGTACCATGTGCAGGGGATGCCGAGATGATCTTGGTGACAGGGAGTATTCTGGCGCGCGAGGACAGCTTTGATGAGGTGCTGGCCGCCTGCCTTGATCATGTCGAGCGCTCGCGGGCGGAACCCGGCTGCATCTCGCATGACGTGCATGTCGACTGCCAAAATCCGATGCGCCTGTTTTTCTTCGAGCAATGGGCGGACGAGGCAGCCCTGCGCACCCACTTCGCCGTTGAAGGTTCGAAAGCGTTCGTCAGATCGCTCAAGGGCCGGATCGTCGAAACCACCGGGACCAGGATCTATCGCGCGGAATCAATTCCGCGATAGCCGCGCTGCAAGCCGTGACGCGCAAGCACCGCTTCTTGTCGCCTGCGGGCCTTAGAGGATCTTCTCCAGCCGTTCGGCATAGAGCCGGAATTCCTCGGCCATCTCGTTGAGCTTCTTCGAGGCCTCGGGATCCTTGGCGGCGCGGGCCAAACGCTTGGCTCGGATCGACTGGTCGCGGTAGTGATCTGCCTGGGTCATGTCACACCTTTTCGGATAGGTCCAAATCGCGCCAAAAAGGTTCGATCACGACGATGCGAACAGCATCGTGTCCGGAGCGCTCCGATCAGGCCGGCCTGGCGGGAGGCGGCGAGGGGCACGATGCGGTTTGCCATCGGCGAGCGCTCGCGAAGTAACCCGATCTTAAGGGGCGGCCGGTCCGGAAAACGCGCCCCCTGTTCGTTCTTCGAAGAACAAAAGGAGTCTTGCTTCGATATTTCGGATTCGCTTGCGCAGTGCTTCACGTGTCTCCCGAACTCCTGGGCAGATCCATTTGACTATGTTGGGCTAGCCCAGGCTGTGCCGATGCGTATTCTGCTTGAAGATAAAGCTCGATGCGTTCTGTCCGCCGGGGTGTGGACGGGTGCGCAGCAAGCATTGGGCGCAACGCCTGAAAACCCGTTTTGCGGCCTGTGATTTGGCTGTGGATTTGCTGCGGACAAGTACGTGCGTACGGGATCGGTGCGGGTGCGCGCGCCAACCGGCGAGGTCAACGATCCCTTTCCGGCGCTCCAATAACCCTATTCAGTTAGGTTAAGACCGGGATTGCGTTGTGCTTATCAGAGGTTGCGCTAGGGATGGCTGGAGGAAGCAGCCATGGTCCCTTCGTTTCATAACGCCGACAAACCGACCCACCGACGCGTGATGGTGGTCGGGCTGCTGTTTTGCCTGGCCTTCGTCGGCATCAGTTTTTCACTGCGGTCGCAACCGGAAACCGGACACGTGCTGGTCAAAGCTGACAGGCTGGTCCGGACGGCGGGCGAGCCGCACAAGGCGAACTAGGATCCCCTAGCGGTCCGGTAATTTTTCGCCGCGCGGTTTGTGATATTTGGCAATGCCGATAAAGCCGGCAAACGCGATCACGTTCAGCAGAACTTCCAGCCATGGGGGCATCGTTGCACCTCTTTCGGGAACAGATTCCCGGGGCCGCAATTGGTTCCTTCGTGCTGGTTTGGCGTGGATATTTTGCGGTCAGGGCCTGCCAGCCGCGAAATGAAAACCCCGCCAGCCTCCGAAGACGCTGACGGGGTCTTTCATGCTTTCACCTCTGGCAAGGTTGCTGCACTTGAGCTGAGAATGCGCATCCGCAGGGTTCGTTCCCGTCGCTCCGAAAACTTTTTGGCGAAAATGGCTTGCCGGTTCCGCCTGGTGGCGGACTTACAAAAAAGCCCGACGCATCGCCCCGGGCTCTTTGCTGATCGGACTTTGGCGCTAGCTCCAGAACGATGGGCGGTTAAATCCGCTCCAGGCTTTGCCGAGCGTGGTGGCGTAATATTCCTCGCGCTCGCGTTCGAATTTTTCCTGCGTGGCCTTGAAGCTCGCGACCCGTGCTGCGATTTCCTCGCGCGCACGCGCGAGCCTGTCGTCCTGTTCGTTCATTGCCCATCCTTTTTGGAGTCGTGTTTTTGAGTCGTCCCGGTTGCCATTGACGGTTGCGATTGGGGCGTGAATTGGGAAGCCGCGTTGCGGGATTGTGGTCGTCTGTTTGCAAAGCGATGGCGGTGGATAAGGCCCGTGCGCCGCTTGTTGCTTGCGCACCTTCCCGGTAGCGACAAGCAAACCGGAGGTTCCAATGGCAAAGATCGATCTGGATTCACTGAGCATCGAAGAACTCGCCGCACTGCGCGAGCACGCCACCGACAAGCTGTTCGAGAAGGTCGCTGTGCGCCGCGCCGAGCTCGAGGCGGAACTGGAAAAACTCGCGCAATACGGCAAGCCTGCGAAGAAAACGGAGAGCGCGCCTGTCGCCAAGGTCAAGAAGACCGACGAGGTGCGGGAACCCAAGGAACCCGTCGCCAAAGCCGCCTGATGATGCCTGCTTGGTGACGCGCGGCCGACGTTTGGTTGTGCGGGGGCCGACCGAACAGCCAATCCGATTGGCCGCGCTATCGTCGGCGCGGCCAATTTTGTTTGACGTGTTTTCCGTTGCGGGGCAGGCTTCCGCTTGGAAACGCTTTGAAAAATCGGATGTTGACGTGATCGCACCAGACCTTCGCAGCGGCGTCGAACAGCTCGGCAACATGATCGCCGAGGCATCGTCCATCGTTCCCTTTACCGGCGCCGGCATCTCGACCGAATGCGGCATTCCCGATTTCCGCTCGCCTGGTGGCTTGTGGACTCGCAATCGTCCGATTCCGTTCGACGAGTTTGTCGCCAGTTCCGACGCCCGTGACGAGGCTTGGCGGCGGCGCTTTGCGATGGAGCCGACCTTTGCCGCGGCGAAACCCGGCCGCGGGCATCGGGCGCTGGCGTCGCTCTACAAGGCCGGCAAGATCCCCGCGATCATCACCCAGAACATCGACAATCTGCACCAGACGTCCGGTTTCAAGGCCGACGACGTGGTCGAACTGCACGGCAACACGACCTACGCCCGCTGCATCGGCTGCGGGCAGGCCTACGATCTGCCCTGGGTCAAAGCGCGCTTTGACGAGACCGGCGGCGCGCCCGATTGCACGGTTTGCGACGAACCGGTCAAGACCGCGACCATTTCGTTTGGACAGGCGATGCCGGAAGACGCGATGCGCCGCGCCACGGAACTGGCCCAGCATTGCGACCTGTTCCTCGCCATCGGATCCTCGCTGGTGGTTTGGCCGGCCGCAGGTTTTCCGCTGATGGCCAAGAACTGCGGCGCCAGGCTCGTCATCATCAATAACGAGCCGACCGAACAGGACGATGTCGCCGATCTCGTGATCCGGCACGACATCGGAGAGACGCTTGGACCATTTGTAGGCAATTGATCTGCAATTGATTCGAAGCTGTGCAAGCCTGTTCATAGTTCCCGCCTGAATTGTTTTTTTAGCTATGCGCCGCATGCGGGAGTGTTATCTTTTGATTCGAGAGATTCGCGCGGCGTTATCATGAGTGGTCATGGATGGGCGCGTGTTCCGGTCCGCTACGGCGATAGCGGGCCGCAAATGAATGTGTGAGGTCCGGGGTCATGGGGTCGGACGGATTTGAGTCCAAGAAGCTCGGGGGGCCGCCGTCAGGCGGGACGGGGCAGAACAGGCTTGGACCAGGTGAATTCTCTGCCGGCGCCGAGCGCGATCCGGCGATGGATGCTCTTTCGGGTCTTGGCGATGCGGCCGCCAACCTTGTCGAAATTTCCGGCGTCATCAAATGGTTCGACGCCTCGAAAGGCTACGGCTTCATCGTTCCCGACAATGGCTGGCCCGACGTGCTGCTGCACGTGACGGTGCTGCGCCGCGATGGCTATCAGACCGCGTATGAAGGTGCGCGGCTGGTGGTCGAGTGCGTGCAACGCGCCAAGGGCTATCAGGCCTTCCGTATCGTCTCGATGGATGAGTCCACTGCGATCCATCCGGCGCAGATGCTGCCGCCGCGGACCCATGTCAGCGTTACGCCGACCTCAGGTCTGGAGCGCGCGCAGGTCAAATGGTTTAACCGGCTGCGCGGTTTCGGCTTCCTGACCTGCGGCGAGGGGACGCCTGACATCTTCGTGCATATGGAGACGCTGCGCCGCTTCGGCATGACCGAGCTGCGGCCTGGCCAGTACGTGCTGGTGCGGTTCGGGCCCGGCTCCAAGGGCATGATGGCCGCGGAGATCCACCCCGAGACCGGGCCGTCGGCGCTGTCGTCGCACTAACCGCCCGTATCCGCTGTCCGGCCTGTCACCTGACGGAATCGTGAGCCGCTCGGTGCCTGTGCGTGCGCCGGCCTCTGGCCTTTGCCGCAATCATCGGGTTAGGATTTCCCGGCAATGGCCCCCTAAATCCTCCTGGATCATCCTGATGTCCGGCGTGAGTGTTGTTATGAATTTGGCTTCGATGGTTGCGCGGACCGGTCGGCGCGGACGGTTGGCGACGTCGCTGATCGTCGGGCTCGGCATGTTGGCAAGCCTTGGCGCAACTGCGCAGGCAGCGAGCTTCCATCCGCTCGAGATCGCCACCAAGTCCGGCGTGCAGGTGTTTTCGGTCGAGATGGCAACCACCGAAGAGGAGAAGACCACCGGGCTGATGCACCGCAAGGAATTGCCCGACGGTAAAGGCATGCTGTTCGATTTCTCGCCCGAACAGCAGATCTCGATGTGGATGAAGAACACCTACATCTCGCTCGACATGATCTTCATCCGCGCCGATGGCCGCATCCTGAGGATCGCGGAAAATACCGAGCCGATGTCGACCAAGATCATCTCGTCGGGCGGGCTCGCCAAGGGCGTGCTGGAGGTGATCGCCGGCACGGCGCAAAAATACGGCATCAGGCCCGGCGACCGGGTGGCGCACCCCCTGTTCAACGGCCGCTGACAAGCTGCCCAGTGCCTCTGCGGCGGCCATCGCAGGGTCCGGACAAAAAATCTCGAAAACAACCCCATGCAAAGTAGAATGGGGCCACCATTTGAACCTGAGCTTGGGGCCTCCAGTGCCTTGCTGGCGAGGTCCCAAGCGTGTATCGACGTCCATTCCCAGCACCAATCGGGGTATAGCGCAGCCTGGTAGCGCGGCAGTTTTGGGTACTGCAGGTCGTTGGTTCGAATCCAGCTGCCCCGACCAACTAACCCTTTGAAATTCCTCAAAGTGATTCTGACGTTTTCCGCGATTCTGGCACGTGGTTCTTACGCTGTTCCGTTACCGCTGCGCGGCCTGCCACACCAGCAGGCGATGTTCGGCCATCGACATCGCCACCGAGGTTACGTAGCCGGTCACACCGAGCAGGATGACGCCGGCGAAAAGATCGGCCGAACGGAAGGCTCTGGCCGAGAGCAGCACCCAGTGGCCGAGACCGTCGAGGCCGGCGAGGATTTCGCAGACCACGGAGAGGATCAGCGCCACCGTCAGGCTAAGGCGCATGCCGGCGAGAATGTCTGGGCTGGCGGACGGCAGCGCGATCTTGAAGATCACCGCCAGCCGCGGCATCTGCAGCGAGCGCGCCACCTCGTAGAGCCGCGGCTCGACTGCGGCAAAACCATGAATGGTTGCCAGCATGATCGGCCAGATCGCACCGAAGGCGATCACGAACAGCGCCATGGCCTGGGTCAGCCCCAGCATCGCAATCGCGACCGGGATGATGGCCGATACCGGCAACGGCCGCAAAAACTCCAGCGACGGTGCCACATAGGTCCGCATTATCCGCGACGAACCGATGATCGCGCCGATCGCGATACCGGCGATCGATGCGGCGAGCCAGCCATAGGCCATGTGCTCGAGCGTGCCGGCGAGCTTGCTCCAGAGATCGCCGTTGGAAAATCCGCGCATCAGCGAGGCCCAGGCACGGTCCGGGCCCGGCAGGAACACCGGCGAGACCAGCTTCAGATTGGCGATCAGTTGCCACAGCGCAATGAAGGAAGCGGCGACCGCAAAGCTTGCGGCGCGCCAGAGCCAGATCGTCGCGATGCGGTTCATGCGCTGTCTCCGCTCAACGCGGCGCGGCCGAACATGCGGTGCTGCGCCACCACCAGCAGGATGTTCAGGGCGTAGCCAATGACGCCGATCCAGACCAGATAGGCCAGCATCAGGTCGGGGCGCAGCGCCTGCTGCGCCAGCATGATGCCGGCACCCAGCCCCAGTGGATTGATCGCGATTTCGACCGTGACGGCTACGATCAGCGCGATACCGGCCGACAGCCGGAACGCCACGAAGATCCGCGGCAGGGCCGCGGGGATGATGATCTTCCAGACGCGCTGCGCGGCGGGTAGCCGCAGCGCCCGCGATACTTCCATCAGCCGCGGTTCGATACTGCGTACCGCCGCCCGGCTCAGGATCAGGATCGGCCAGACGCAGGCGAACGCTACGATCACGATTTCCATGCGATAGCCGAACCCGAGCGCGATCAGCGCGATCGGCAGCAAGGCGATCGACGGGATCGGCCGGATCGCCTCGACCGTCACCTCCATCAGGCGGTTGAGCGTGTCTGATATCCCGAAGGAAATGCCGAGCGCCAGCCCGATGACGGTGCCGATCGCAAGGCCCGCAAAGGTCGAGAACAACGTGTCGCGCGTCGCTGTGAGGATTGAGAAGTCGGCAAAGGCGCCGGCGAGCGCCATGGCGATCTCGCTTGGTGGCGCCAGGCTGTCGCTTTGCAGATGCGTCGCGCGCGCCCAGGCCTCGAAGGCGAGCAGCACCGCCATCGGCAGCAACAGCGCCTTGACTTTTTCCTTGGCCTTTTCCTTGGCCTTATCCGTCGTCACTGTTCGGTCGCCTTGATGAAGTCGAACAACTGCCGCCGCAAGCGCAGGAATTCCGGGTGTTCGCGGGTCGAAAGCTGATCGCGCGGCCGCGGCAGATTGACAGCAAGCTCAATGCCGATCCGTCCGGGATGTGGCAGCAGGCCGATGACGCGGTCGCCGAGATAGATGGCTTCGTCCAGATCATGCGTCACGAAGATCACGGTGGCGCCGCTTGCAGCCACCAGTGCCAGCACCTCGTCCTGCAAGCCCTGCCGCGTCATCGCATCGAGCGCGCCGAACGGTTCGTCCATCAGCAGCGTCTTCGGTTCCTGCGCCAGGCATCGTGCGATCTGCAGCCGCTGCTGCATGCCGCCGGACATTTCTGCGGGATATTTTCCGGCATGGCCGGGCAGGCCGACCGTGCGCAGCAATTCCTCGATGCGGGCAGGGCGCTCGGCGGCGGCCATTCCGCCCGCTTCGAGCGCCAGCGACACATTGCCGGCCGCGGTGCGCCACGGCAGCAGGGCCTTGCCGTAGTCCTGGAAGACGATGGCGATCTCGCGCCGCGGATGCAGCATCAGCTGGCCGTCGAAATCCACCCGGCCGCTGGTCGGCTGGTAGAGCCCCGCCGCCAGCCGCAGCGCGGTGGTCTTGCCGCAACCGGACGCACCGACGACGCAGAGGAATTCGCCGGGCCGGACGCCAAGGCTCAAATTCTCGATGATGGTTTTGCCACCGAGCTGGAGCGTAACGTCCGTGAACGCGATCTGCGGTCTCGGTTGGCCGGGAATGACCTCGAAGCGTTTTGCGGCATTTGCCATGGCGTCAGCTCTCGCTTCCAGTGGGATAGACGATGTCGATCGTCGAACGCAGATGCGCCTCCAGCATCGCCTGCGCGCCGGCGATATCGCGGGATAGAACGCGGTCGGCGAGCGATTGGTGGACGCGTACGAATTTCTTTCCGCTCTCGAGGGAGCGCATCATCACGCGGCGATAGCGGTAAGCCTGGTCGTAGAGATCGGAATGCGCTGATAGCAGCCGCTTGGACCCGCAGCCGGTCAGTAGCGCGGTGTGGAAACCCTTGTGCAGCCGGTCGAAATCCTCGGCGCCTTCGCGGAATTCATCGCCGGTCCGCTCGATGTGCCGGCGCATCTGGTGCAGCGTGCTGACGATGCCGGCCTCCCAGGCATCGTCGCCATGAGTAATCGCCAGCTTGATAGCCTCGATCTCGACCGCGGTCCGCATCAAGGTGATATCGTGCAGGTCCTCGCGGCTGACGTCCGCAACGCGAAACCCTCGCTGTCCGGTTCCGACGATCAGCCCGCGCGACATCAGCCGCGACAATCCTTCGCGCAGCGGCGTCGCGCCGATCTCATAGCGCTGAACCAGATCGATGATCCCAAGCCGCGATCCCGGCGCGAGATGCCCGGCCAGTATGTCGTGCTCGACCAGCGTGGCCGCGCGCTCGCTTAAAGTTGCGGCCTCAGTCGCGGGTTGGGTCGAATTGCGCTCGGTAGTCGACATTGCAACAGCCTCACTTCAGGACCAGTTTGGCGGTATCGAGCCTGGATTGCAGCATTTTCTGCGACGACATTACCTCGATCCACCAGATCAACTGCTCGGGCTTAAGCACCGGCTCGGATTGGTTCGGGGGCGTCGCCTTGACCAATTCGATCGGCTGCTTGGTGAATTTGGAGATCGACGCGGAGGCCTTTTCACGATCGCCGTTGACGATCAGCGCAGATTCGGCGATCGCATCGCGAAATTTCTTGATCGCGACGGCGTTCTTGTCGGCCCATTCGCGGGATGCCGCATAGAAGATGATCGGGTCGGTGCGCGCGAGCTCGGCTGCATAACGCGCGCCGACCGAGCCTAATCCTGCGTTCAGCATACGCGTCACGAACGGCTCGGCGGTCAGCACGGCATCGACGCCGCCTGATTTGATGATGTCGGCCATGGTCGGGAAGGTGACCTCGACGAAATTGACGCGCCTGGGATCGACACCTTTGTCCACCAGCCACTTTACGAACAGCACATGCAGGAAGGCGTTGAGGCCGGGCGCGCCGACTTTCTTGCCGACGAAATCCTTCGGCTCCTTGATGGTAATGCCGTTGCGGACGAAGGCGGCGATGCTGTCCTGGTTCACCGGGCTCATCACGCTCGCGCCGGCGATGGCGACGAGGTCGAGACCGCCGTCAACGGCCTGCAGGAACACAGTCGAGGTTGGCCCACCGATCTGAATCGAGTTGGAAAGGATCGCAGCGGGGATGTTCGAATTGATGCCGATCGGCGTCATCTCGACTTCAAGCCCGTGCTTTTTGAAGATGCCTTCGTCGATCGCCACCATGGCGGAGGCGCAATCCGACGTCGCCGTGCAACCGACCTGAATCTTGGCCTGTGCAACGGCAGCTCCCGCCAGCGCCAGGCTGACCGCAAAGGTTGCAAGGATCGTTTTCACCGCCATCTCCCCGGTTTACATTTTTGGTGCTTGATTATCGATATTTTTTTTGATCATATATTTCATCCGAAAGCAAGAGGCGGCACACAATGAAACTCGCAACATTCAATTCCGGCGGTCAGGAAAAGCTCGGGATCGTGCACTCCGGTGACGGCAAATTGTTCGATCTCGCCGCGGCCGCCAGCCGAAACGGCGCCGCCAATCCGGCCTTCGCTGACATGCTTGCCCTGATCGATGCCGGCGAAGGCGCGCTCGAACAGGCATCGGCCGTGTTCGACAAGCACGGCAAGGACGAAACCTTGTCGGTATCCGCCGCAACGGCCGATATCCTCGCCCCGATCCCTGAGCCGCGGCAGATGCGGGACGGCATGTCTTTCCCGCTGCACATTCTCCAGGCTCCGCGCGGCCAGCTCAAGCTCGCCGCACGCGCCAGGAACGACATGGCGGAACTGGCGCGGATCGAGGCCGAGCCGCTCGGCGAATTGCCGGAGGTCTATCGCAAGCAGCCGATCTATTACATCACCAACCGCTTCAGCGTCCGCGGCACCAACACCACCGTAAAGTGGCCGCGCTACAGTCAGGTGATGGATTATGAATGCGAATTCGGCATCATCACCAAGAACAAGGGTGCCGATATTTCCGCCGCGAAAGCCAAGGATCACATCTTCGGTTATACGATCTTCAACGATTTTTCCGCGCGCGACGCCCAGCGTATCGAAATGGAGGGGCGGCTCGGCCCCGCAAAAGGCAAGAGTTTCGATGGCGGCAATGTGATGGGACCGTGGATCATCACGCCGGACGAAATCGGCGACCCCTACAAGCTCAAGATGGAAGTGCGCGTCAACGGCAAGATGCGCTCGCAAGGGGTTTCGGATGGAATGCTGTTTTCATTCGAGGAGATCATCGCCCATGTCACCAAGGACGAGACCCTGATGCCCGGCGAATTCATCGGCTCCGGCACGGTCGGCAATGGCTGCGGACTGGAACTCGGCTGGTATCTCGAACACGGCGACAGCATCGAGCTTGAAGTCGAAAAGATCGGTATCCTGAAGAACCGGGTCGAACGGCAATAGGCCGCCGCGACCACGCCACCACAACAAGAACCAAAAACATTCAGCGAGGAAACGCCAATGGCGCGCAAGTTGATCGACATCTCCGTTCCCCTGCAGAACGATGTACCCGCCGATCCGCCGGGCGGTCACCCGACCATCCAGTACATCGACCACCAGCAGGGCCTGCCGCGCATGCTGCAGTTCTTTGACGGGCTGAAGGCCGAAGACCTGCCGGACGGGCAGGGTTGGGCGGTCGAGCAGGTGCAGCTCTCGACCCACAACGGCACGCATCTGGATGCGCCGTGGCACTTCCATCCCACCATGAACCGGGGCGAGCGGTCCTGGACCATCGACGAAGTGCCGCTGGAATGGTGCCTGCAGCCGGGGGTGAAGCTCGACTTCCGGCATTTTGCCGACGGCTATGTAGCGACCGCCAAGGACGTGGAGAACGAGCTCAAGCGTATCGGTCATACGCTGTCGCCGCTGGAAATCGTGGTGGTCAATACCAGCGCCGGTGTCAAATACGGCCAACAGGATTACGTCACCTCGGGCTGCGGCATGGGCTATGAGGCGACGATGTATCTTCTGGAGCGCGGCGTGCGGCTGACCGGCATCGACGGCTGGAGCTGGGATGCGCCGTTCGTCTACACCGCGCAGAAATATGCCGAGACCAAGGACGCCAGCCTGATCTGGGAAGGCCACAAGGCCGGCCGTCACATCGGCTATTGCCACATCGAGAAGTTGCACAACCTCGAGCAACTGCCATCGACCGGGTTCATGGTGTCCTGCTTCCCGGTGAAAATCGAACGCGCTTCGGCGGGCTGGACCCGGGCCGTCGCTATTCTCGACGGATAGATCCATCGCCAGCGAGAAAGGCCGAGAGGAATTCATGATGGAATTGCGTCCAGCCCGTTGGCGGATGCTTCTGCGGGAGTGAGTCCGCTTCGTCGATCTTAACCCCGCCGCGGGTTCATCCTCGGTGCCGGCGCGCTGACACTGACAACAGCGGTCGCGCGCCGCAACGCAGAGACTGCGCATATCGATTGAGCGCAGCGCGCTCATACCGAACACGTGGCTTATCAAGCTAGCCACATATCGCGCAGTGGAGGTGTCAAATTGGCGGCAAAGAAAAAGGCGTGCCGGTTGTCCGGCACACCTGATTATTGTTTAGACCGTGGCGTAAATTTCGCCGATCAGTCCGGTATCAATAATACCTGCAGACGCGAACGCCGTAGGCATTCCACCAGCAACGCGGTCCGCCGCGAACCACGGGAACACCGTAGAAGCCATAGCCTCGGCCACGGCCATATCCACGACCCCAGCCACCGCCGCGATAGAAACCACGACCACCGCCGCGGCCCCATCCGCCGCCACGGCCTCTTCCACCGCGGGCTTCCGCCGGCGAGGTCGTTGCACCTACCAGAATGGCAGACGTGCTGGCGACGTAGACGAACAACAAGGCGAGCGCTGCGAGACAGCGCGTCAGGATATTGTAGCGTTTTGCCATTCTAGAATCTCCTGGTCACTTCCAATGCCATCTGGACTCTTGCACTATCTAACTTAGACGCTCGAAAATGCTCTCGGTTCAGATGAGCTAAGATAATATCTTTACTAAGGTTCTTCCGGCAATTCGGGACTTTATTAAGATGGAAAGATAAGGTCAAGTTACACTCCGGCTTGCGACGAATTCTCGCGTCGCGCCGTTAATCTTTGTTCATCTTTGTTCATCTTCGTTCATCTTTCTGTCCGACGATTGTGCACTGCAGAATTACCGAAACGACAACTCGGCACGACAAACCAGCCGAGAAAATCAGGCAAGAAACCGAGCAAGCCCACGCCAACAACTTGAAGTCGACATCTCGCGCACGACGGTCCCCCGCCTCAAAGAGTATCCATGCCCAAACAGCACACCTATGTTCTCGGCCTGAACACCTACGACCATGATGTGAGCGCCTGCCTGTTGCGTGACGGCGTCATCGCATTCGCGATCGCCAAGGAGCGGATCACGCGGGTCAAGCATGCGTCCGGCTTTTACAAGGAGGTGATCGATTATTGCCTCGAGGCTGAAGGCATCACGCTGGATGATATCGATCTGATCGTTCGCAATTGCTACATCATGCCGGTGGGGGAAATGGAAGAACGGCTGGTCTATTTTGACGCGCCGGGCTTCCTTCCCGAATTCGAACGGGACGACGCGGCCAAGCACCCGTTGTACCTGTCGCGTCAGGAAAAGGTGGTGACGATCTCCCATCATCTGGCGCACGCCTACAGCGCGTTCGCGGTATCGCCGTTCGAGGAAGGCGTGGTGATGATCGTCGATGGCGTCGGCAGCTATCAGTCCGATGTCATGGAGTCCTATCCCTCGAGCGACACCGCAACGCCGCTCGCGCGCGAATCCGAGAGCTATTACAAGTTCAAGGGATCGACGCTCGAATGCCTGAAGAAGGTTTTCATGGAGCCGGACCGCGGCTTCCTGAGCGATGAATTCTACAACATGCCGGGGATGGGCGCGCTCTACAGCCGGGCGTCGACCTACATTTTCGGCGACTGGAATAAATGCGGCGAGCTGATGGGGCTCGCGCCCTATGGCCGCCACAACCAGGTCAAGAGCCTGATGGGGCTGACCGACGGCACGCTGCAGGTACCGCACTGGACCACCGATCTCAAGCAGCCCTACGTCCAGGACGGCAGCAACTGGGAAAAGAGCCCGGCGATGCGGCACTGGGAGGATTTGGCCTGGCGGGTGCAGGACGATACCGAGAACGTGCTGCTCGCCCGCGCCCGCTGGCTTCGCGAAACGACCGGCGCCAAGAACCTGACGATGGCCGGTGGTGTCGCCCTGAACTGCGTGGCCAATGGCCGGCTCGCCCGTGAAGCCGGTTTCGACAATATCTGGATCCAGCCGGCGACCGGCGATGACGGCATTGCGATCGGCTGCGCGTATTATGGCTGGCTCGAGATCCTGAAGCAGCGCCGCAACTTCGTCATGGAGCATTCCTATATCGGCAAGCCCTATAGCGATGCGGATGTCGCGGCCGCGCTGCAGCGGTTTCTGGTGCGCATCCAGATCGACGCGAGGCGCAGCGACAATATTTGCCGCGATACCGCGAAGTTGCTCGCGGATCAGCGGGTGATCGGCTGGTTTCAGGGCGGCTCGGAGTTCGGCCCGCGGGCGCTCGGCAACCGCAGCCTGCTGGGCGATCCCCGCAAGCCCGAGATGAAGGACATCCTGAACAGCCGCGTCAAGCACCGCCAGGCGTTCCGCCCGTTCGCGCCGATCGTATTGGCCGAGCGGATGAAAGACATTTTCGAGGGCGACGCGGATTCGCCGTTCATGCTGCTTGCGAAACCGGTTCGCCCTGAATGGCGCGACAAGATTCCGGCGATCGTGCATGTCGACGGTACGGCGCGCGTCCAGACCGTGCGCGAAGCGACCAATCCGAGGCTGTACCAGTTGCTGAAGGAGTTCGACGCGCTGACCGGCGTTCCCGTGCTGATCAACACGTCATACAACATCAAGGGCGAGCCGATCGTCGAAACGCCGCGCGATGCTGTGGCCTGCTTCCTGACCACGGGGGTCGACCATCTGATCATGCACGACACGGTGGTATCGAAGACCGCCATGCACAAGATCGTCGGACCGCTGGTCGATACCTACGACGACGTGAGGAACCTGGTGTCAGCGACCGCCCGGCCGGCCTAAAGGCGGCCGTTTTGTAAGCTGAGGCACCCGGATCAAGCCGCCTCGATCAGGCGGCTTTCGGCGCGACCGGCTTGGGCAGCGGCTTGTCCTGCCGTTTCGACCAGGAAATGTAGTAGGCGACGATGGTCATGATCGCGATGCCGGTTACGCTGACGAAGATCTGCGCGAACAGCGAACCGGAACTCAGCGACAGCTGGAAGTGCCCGACGAACGAGAGGAACACGCCGACGCAGAACACCGCGAGCGATTGCTGGCCGCAGACCACCAGCGGATCGAATATTCTCCATTCCAGCGCCGGCCAATCCTTCGGGATGAACCGGATCACCATGATCACGATCACCACGAAATGGATGAAGCGGTAGGGCGCCAGATTGGTCTTGTCGTTCGGATTGAACATCGAATAGAGCCAATGCGGGAACATGTTTCCGAAGTCCGGAAACCTGCCGGCCATCGTCATGACCAGCCCCAACAGCAGGTAGGCGATACAGAAATACAGCGTCAGCGGGTGATTGATCAACGCCGCCGACCGCCGGGCGCCGCCGAGCGCGCACCAGGAGCCGAACACGAACAGCACCTGCCAGGCGAACGGGTTGAAGTACCAGGTTCCGGCGGGATAGGCCGCCAGGTTCCAGCCGGTCTGCCGCGACACCAGCCACAGCACGATCGCGGCGACCATGGTCCAGTTGGGCTGGCGCAGCATCATCCACAGCACCGGCGGGAACAGCCCCATCAGCACGATGTAGAGCGGCAGCACGTCGAGATTGACCGGCTTGAACTTCAGGAACAGGCCTTGGCGCAACGTTTCGGTTGCGTTGTCGACCAGGCCGACGACGTTGAACTCGTTGACGAGCTCGGAATCGCCAAACCGCAGCGCGAGGTAGCTGATCGAGGCGATATAGATCACGAACAGGATGATATGGGCGACGTAGAGCTGCCAGACGCGTTTGGTCAGCCGCGTGGCGCCGACGATGAAGCCGCGGTCGAGCATCATCCGGGCATAGACGAAGGAGGCGGTATATCCGGAAATGAAAACGAACAGGTCGGCCGCGTCGCTGAAGCCGTAGTTGCGGGTCGTGATCCAGTTCACCACGTTGTCCGGGATGTGATCCAGATAGATCGCCCAGTTCGCAACCCCGCGAAACAGGTCGAGCCGGAGGTCGCGTCCTTTTTCGGGCAGGGTGGCGTTGATTTTCATGGGAGCCGCTTCGATGTGATGCTGTCGGGACGATCGCGCCGCAGGACCAAGCCTTGAATCAGGCCTCGAACCATACCCTGGCCGCAGGGCGGACGAAGATTGTCACAGTGCAGCATAATGACTATACCGGTCCGGAAATGGTACATCCGGGGTTATGGAATCACCGATCAAATCCCTGAAAGGTGTATTTATACTATCCCGGCGGTTTCCGCCAAAACTCTCCAAGTACCCTGTCGTTAAGTCGCATGTCGTTAAGTCGCATATCTGATGTCGCATATCTCCGAGGACCCGACCATCCATGACCGCACGCATTTTTAAACCTGCCAAAAACGCGATGCAATCGGGGAGGGCCAAGACGCGGGAGTGGCAGCTCGACTATGAGCCCGAGCAGCCCCGGGCCATTGAACCGCTGATGGGGTGGACCTCATCCGGCGACATGAAGCAGCAGCTCACGCTGCATTTCGATAGCAAGGAAGACGCGGTGGCCTATTGCGAGCGCAAGGGCATTCCCTATCAGGTGATCGAACCCAAGGACTCCGCGCACCGGCAGGTCGCCTATGCCGATAATTTCGCGTTCCGGCGCGGCGAGCCCTGGACCCACTAAGTCCTGAAGCCACCAAGTCCTGAACCCATTACCCTGAACCCATTGAAGCGTTAGGGATCGGTTCGGGGCGTCGGATCCCCCGGGATCGGCAACGGCGCATCCTTCGCGACGCCAAGGACCGGCAGGCTTCTGATGGTCCGGACCCCGGGCATGGCGGCGAACTGCCGAAGCTGCTGATGCATCCCCTCGACATCGGGCGCGACGCATTTGAGTAAAAAGTCCGCTTCGCCCGAGATGCGCCAGCTTTGCAGAACCAGCGGCAGGGCCGCAATCGAGGCTTCGAACGCTTCCAGCGTCGCCTTGGCCTGGCTCGCCAGCTGGATCGATACGAACGACACGACCTCGTAGCCGAGCACCTTCTCGTCGATCGTGGCGCGGATCGCCTTGATCACGCCGCGGCTGCGCAGGGAGCGCACGCGCCGCAGGCAAGGCGGCAGGGAGAGGCCGACACGACTGGCCAGTTCGTTGATCCGGATGCGTCCATCCTTCTGAAGCTCGGACAATATCTTCAGGTCGATGTCGTCGAGCTTGTGATTGGCTGTCATGGCTGCTCGTTCGCGCTCAAGAGTCCGCCGCTGCTAGACGGCTGCAACGCGCCGTGGCTTGCGGATGCTGCGGGCAGGGGCGCTCGCGACCTGCGGCGTCACGCCCGACAGCACGAGTTTCTCATGGGCGGCGATGATCGCGTCCCTGGTCAGGCGTCCGCCCGGCCGGTACCAGGTGCAGAGGCCGGTCAGGAGCGCCAGGATCGCAAACGTCGCCACCTTGACATCGACGACTTCGAAGACGCCTTCGGAAACGCCCTCCGAGAGGATACGCGCCAGCCGCGCCTCATAGGCGCTGCGCAGCGCCACGATCGCCTCATAGTTCTTCGGCTCCAGGCTGCGGAGCTCGGAATTGGCGATGAAGACCTCGCGCTTGCGGCTCATATGGTAGGTGACGTGGAATGCGACGAAGGCGCGGAGCTTTTCCTCCGGACCTTGCTTTCCTTCCAGCGCGAGATCGAGCTGACGAATGAGCTCGTTGACGTGGTCCTGCACCAGCTCGAACAGCAGTTCCTGCTTGGTGCTGATATGATTGTACAGCGACCCCACCTGGATCCCGACCTCGGCGGCGAGGTCGCGCAGGCTCATCGCCGAATAGCCCTGTTCGAAGATCAGGCGCAGCCCGGCCTTGCGGATCGCTTCCAGCGTCTTCGGGCCATAGGAGCCGATCGTGCGTGCCATCTGGTCCCCGGAGGTGGTGGATCGTGCCAGTTGCTTCTCGCTTGTATAGATACAAACGACCGTATGTTTATCGCATGAGATGCGAGGAATATCAACGGAATAACATGCCATTTCGGCCAAAATCGGAAATGAACGACATCCTCTTGCGGCAAGATTAAAAAAACGTATGATCGTTTTTAATTCGGAGGAGACGTGATCGTGCAAGCGGGCCCGCAATCCCGGCTGCCGGGACACTTCGCCGCAAAGATGCTACAGCCTGTCGCGCCGTTTCGCGAGAGGTCTTGTCCCGTCAGTCCTGAAGGCCACGCACCAACCGCCCGTCACTCAAAGAAACGATAGGCCATGTCGCTTCATTCAACGATCGATCCCACATCCGCCGATTTTGCCCGCAACGCCGAAGTGATGCGCGGCCTCGTCGCCGACCTTCGCGAAAAACTCAAGGTGGTTGCCGGCGGCGGCGGCAAAACCTCGCGCGCGCGGCATACCTCGCGCGGCAAAATGCTGGCGCGCCAGCGCGTCGACCTGCTGGTCGATCCCGGCACCGCGTTCCTCGAATTGTCGCCGCTGGCTGCCCACGGCCTCTATGGCGGCGACGTCCATTCCGCCAGCGTCATTACCGGGGTAGGGCGCATCTCGGGCCGCGAATGCGTCATCGTGGCCAACGATGCCACCATCAAGGGCGGCACTTACTATCCGATGACCGTGAAGAAGCATCTGCGCGCGCAGGACATCGCGCGGCAGAACAATCTGCCCTGCGTCTACATGGTCGATTCCGGCGGCGCATTCCTGCCGCTGCAGGACGAGATCTTTCCCGACGAGCGGCATTTCGGCCGCATCTTCTACAACCAGGCGCAGATGTCGGCGCAGGGCATTCCGCAGATCGCCATTGTGATGGGCTCCTGCACGGCCGGCGGCGCCTATGTGCCCGCGATGTCGGACGAGAGCATCATCGTGCGCAACCAGGGCACGATCTTCCTCGGCGGACCGCCGCTGGTGAAGGCCGCGACCGGCGAAGTGGTCACGGCCGAAGAACTCGGCGGCGCCGACGTGCATTCGCGGCAATCCGGCGTCACCGACCATTACGCGCAGAACGACGCCCATGCGATCGGGATTGCGCGGCGCATCGTCGCCACGCTGAAACCGCCGACGCGCGCCACACTCAACATGCGCGAGCCGCGCGAGCCGCTGTTTCCGGCGGAAGAAATCTACGGCGTGGTTTCCGCCGACGGCCGCAAGCCGTTCGACGTCCATGACATCATCGCGCGGGTGGTGGATGGATCCGAATTCGACGAATTCAAGAAGCTCTACGGCACGACCCTGATCTGCGGCTTTGCCCATATCTGGGGCTATCCGGTCGGCATCATCGCCAATAACGGCATCCTGTTCAGCGAAAGCTCGCTGAAGGGCGCGCACTTCATCGAATTGTGCTGCCAGCGCAATATCCCGCTGGTGTTCCTGCAAAACATCACCGGCTTCATGGTCGGCAAGAAATACGAGGCCGGCGGCATCGCGCGCGACGGCGCCAAGCTGGTGACGGCGGTGGCGACCGCCGGGGTGCCGAAATTCACCGTCGTGATCGGCGGCTCCTATGGCGCCGGCAATTACGGCATGTCGGGGCGGGCCTACAGCCCGCGCTTCCTCTGGATGTGGCCGAATGCCCGCATCTCGGTGATGGGCGGCGAACAGGCGTCGATGGTTCTGGCCCAGGTGCGGCGCGACGGTATCGAGGCCAAGGGCGACACATGGTCGGCCGAAGAGGACGAGAAGTTTCGTGCGCCAATCCGCGCCCAGTATGAGAGCCAGGGCAGTCCCTATTATGCCACCGCGCGGCTGTGGGACGATGGGGTGATCGATCCCGCCGATACGCGGCTGGTGCTCGGCCTTGGATTGTCCGCGGCTGCCAACGCGCCGATCGAACCGACGAAATTCGGCCTGTTCAGAATGTGATGCAGGAACTGATGATGGACCGCTCGAAACTATACCGGCGTTTTCGCACGTTGTTGATCGCCAATCGCGGCGAGATCGCCTGCCGCGTGATCCGCTCCGCCCGGGCGATGGGCCTTCGCACCGTCGCCGTCTATTCCGAGGCCGACCGCGACGCCATGCATGTCGCCATGGCCGATGAGGCCGTGCTGCTGGGGCCGGCGCGGGCCCGCGACAGCTACCTCAACGTCGAGCGGGTCATTGAGGCCGCGCGCCAGACCGGCGCCGAAGCGGTGCACCCCGGCTACGGGTTCCTGTCGGAAAATGCCGAGTTCGCGCAAGCCTGCCTCGACGCCGGCCTGGTGTTCGTCGGTCCGACCGCCGCGATGATGACGGCTATGGGCTCCAAATCCGGCTCCAAGGCGCTGATGGAAAAGGCCGGCGTGCCGCTGGTGCCAGGCTATCACGGCGAGGCCCAGGATGAGGCTGTTCTGGCCAATGCCGCCGACAAGATCGGCTTCCCGGTGCTGGTCAAGGCCTCCGCCGGTGGCGGCGGGCGCGGCATGCGCGTGGTCAACTCGGCCGGTGAACTGGCGGCGGCCATCGTCAGCGCCAAGCGCGAAGCAAAAGCCGCGTTCGGCGACGATCGCATGCTGATCGAAAAATTCGTCCTCAATCCTCGCCACATCGAGGTGCAGATCATCGGTGACAGCCACGGCAATCTGCTGTCGCTGTTCGAGCGTGAATGCACACTGCAGCGACGCCATCAGAAGGTGATCGAGGAAGCGCCGTCGCCGACGCTGGACGCCACCCAGCGCGAGGCGGTCTGCGCCGCCGCGCGCAAGGCGGCCGGCGCGGTCAATTACGTCGGCGCCGGCACCATCGAATTCGTCTCCGACGGCAAGGAGGTGTTCTTCATCGAGATGAACACGCGCCTGCAGGTCGAGCATCCCGTTACCGAACTGATCACCGGCGTCGACCTGGTGGAATGGCAGTTGCGGGTGGCGTTCGGCGAAAAGCTGCCGATGGCGCAAAATGAGATCAAGCTGAACGGCCATGCCATCGAGGCGCGGGTTTATGCGGAAAACCCGCAGAAGAATTTTATGCCCTCGGTCGGCCGGATCAAGACCTGGCGGACGCCGGACGCCGTTGACGGCCTGCGGATCGATGCCGGTTATCGCAGCGGCGATGCGGTGTCGCCCTATTACGACGCGATGCTCGCGAAGGTGATCGCATGGGCGCCGACCCGTCAGGCGGCGATTGAACGGCTCAACCGCGGGCTGGAAGAGACCGACGTCCGCGGCATCGTCACCAACATTCCGTTCCTGTCGGCGCTGGTGACGCATCCGCAAGTTCGGGCGAATGCGATCGACACCAGTTTTATCGAACGCGAACTGAAGGGCTTGACCGACCCGAAATACGCCTGCGGCGATCTTGAACTCTGTGCAGCGGTCGCCGCTATCGTCGTCGAGGAGCGCAAGGCCGCAGCCAAGGATGCGCATTCGCCGTGGCAGGCCTTTGGCTGGCAGCCGGTCGGTCAGCGGCAGCGGGCGTTCGCGCTTCGCCAGGGCCAGGGCGCCGAGCAGAAGGTCACGCTGGACTACGGCAATGGGTCATCGAAGCTGTCGATCGGCGATCGCCAATTCGTTTTCACGACGTCGCCTGCCGATGATGGTGGTTTTGGTCTGACGCTCGACGGGATGAAGTCCCATGTCGTCGCGGTCATCGAGGGTCACGAACTCTATCTGCGCACCCGCAACGGCCGTTTCGACCTGCATTGGGTCGATCCGTTCGGCGGCGAGACCGAGGAGCATGTCGGCGAGGACAAGATCGTGGCGCCGTTGCCGGGCACCGTGGTGGCGTTGTTGGCCGAGGAGGGCGCGACGCTGGAGAAGGGGGCTGCGATCCTGACGCTGGAAGTCATGAAGATGGAGCAGACCCTGCGCGCGCCCTATGCCGGCGTGTTGAAGAAGATCAAATGCAAGGTCGGCGATATCGTTGGCGAAGGCGTCGAACTCGCCGAAGTCGAACCTGCAGCCTCGTGAGGCCGAAATGAGCGACGCTGTCCGTATCATTGAAGTCGGGCCGCGCGACGGGCTGCAGAACGAGAAGGTCCCGATCAGCGTCGCGGACCGCATCGCCTTCATCGAGGCGTTGATCGGTGCAGGATTGCACACCGTCGAGGTCGGCGCCTTCGTGTCGCCGAAAGCGATTCCGCAGATGGTCGGCTCGGACCAGGTGCTGCGCGGCGTCAGCCATATCGCGGGCAGCGAATTCCACGTGCTGGTGCCGAACGAAAAGGGCTACGAGGCCTCGCAAGCGGCCGGCGCCAAGGTCATTGCCGTGTTCGCCTCGGCCTCGGAAGGATTTTCGCGCGCCAACATCAATTGCTCGGTCGCGGAATCGATCGAGCGCTTCAAGCCGGTGGTCGCCCGCGCCAAGGCCGATGGCATCAGGGTGCGCGGCTATATTTCCTGCGTGCTCGGCTGTCCCTTTGATGGCGAGGTGAAGCCGCAAGCGGTCGTCGACGTCGCCAAAACGCTGTGGGATCTCGGTTGTTACGAGGTCTCGCTCGGCGACACCATCGGCGTCGGTACGCCGATGAAGGCGCGGCAGCTGCTGCGTGCGGTGGCCGGCAGCGTGCCGATGGAAAAGCTCGCGATGCATTTCCATGACACCTATGGACAGGCGCTGGCCAACCTCTATGCGGGGATGGAAGAGGGCGCGCGCGTGATCGATTCCGCCGCCGGCGGTCTCGGCGGCTGCCCCTACGCCCCCGGCGCGACCGGTAATGTCGCAACCGAGGACGTGATCTACATGCTCGAGGGCCTGGGGATGAAAACCGGAGTGGACATGACAAAGCTGCTCGCGGCCACCAATGAGGTCAGCCGCTTGATTGGCAGGCCTCCAGTCAGCCGCGTCGCGTCGGCATTGAACGCAAAGATGCGCGCCGCGAAATAGACCGCTTAGGCGGCCTTCAAGCCGACATTCGGCAGCATCGGCCGGTTCTTCAGCGCCGTGGCCATGATGGCTTCGACCTCCGCCTTTTCGTGCGGCAGCAGGGCCAGCCGCGGCGGACGGGTCAGCGCGGTGCCACGGCCAATGATGTGCTCACAAAGCTTGATGCACTGGACAAGGTCCGGGCGGGCATCGAGATGCAGCAGCGGCATGAACCATTCGTAAAGCGGCATCGCCTCGGCGTAGCGGCCGGCCTTGGCGAGGCGGAACAGGGTCTCGCCTTCGCGCGGGAAGGCATTCGACATACCGGATACCCAGCCGACCGCCCCCATCGCCACGCTCTCGACGATGACGTCGTCGAGCCCTGCAAACAGCACGAAGCGATCGCCGACCATGTTGCGGGTGTCGATGAAACGCCTGGTGTCGCCGGAGGAATCCTTGAAGCACACCACCGTCTCGACGTCCGCGAGCGTGGCGAGAATATCCGGCGTCACGTCGTTCTTGTAGATCGGCGGGTTGTTGTAGAGCATGACAGGCAGATCAGTCGCCGTTGCGACCGATCTGAAGTGCGCGGCGGTCTCGTGCGGCTTGGACGAATAGACCAGCGCCGGCATCACCATGATGCCGTCGATCCCGACCCGCGCGGCTTCCCTGGCGGTTTCCACCGCAAAGGCCGTCGTGAACTCGGCGATGCCGCACAACACAGGAACGCGGCCGGCCGCGACCGACTTTGCCGTCTCCATGATGGCGATCTTTTCCTTGCGCTCGAGCGAGGTGTTCTCGCCAACCGAACCGCAGATGATCAGTCCGGATACGCCGTCGCGGATCAGGCCGTCCATCACCTTGGCCGTGGCGTTGATGTCGAGCGACAGATCGTCATGGAATTGCGTGGTAACGGCCGGGAAGACGCCTTCCCAGGAAATGCGTGGGCTCATTGTTTCGCTCCGATGGGATTTTTCCGGCGGATTTTTTGAATCCGCCGGGATTTGACTGAAGGGACGATGGGAAGGGTCAGAGCGTCGCGCCGACCTTGCGCAGCTCCGCAAGGACGGGGGCCTTCGGCAGCCAGATCTTGTCGAACTCGGCAATGACAGCCTCGGTATCCGCCGTCGCGACCTGCCGGATCGGGATCGGTGCGTTGCGGAAGTTCTCGATCAGCTTCGGCTCGTTGCCGGCGAGTTCGTCGATCTGCGCGTCGAGCGTCGACTTGACGGTCCTGGCGATCAGCTCCTTGTCGGCTGCCGGCAGCGACTGCCACACGCGGCCGGAGACGACGGCTGCCATCGGCATGAAGACGGCGTTCATCTGCAGGATGACCTTGGCGACCTTGTCAAAGCGCTGGTTCCAGGAGAATTCGAGGTCGGCCTCGAGCCCGTCGACCTGGCCGTTCGACATCGCGTCGAACACCTGCGGCGTCGGGATCGGCGTCGGCGCCGCGCCGAGCGACGAATAGAAGTCGCGATAGACCGGCGTCGGATTGATGCGCAGCTTCATCCCCTTGATATCGGCCAGACCAGTCAGATCCTTGGCCGAGAAGATCGCGCGCATGCCGGTGATGCCCCAGCCCAGACCGATCGTTCCGGTTTCCTGCGGCAGCACGTCGAACAGTTTGACCGCCGCGGGGTGGCGGACGAACTTGGCCACCGACGGCGTCGAACGCACGATGTAGGGCGCATTGATCGCGGCGATATGCGGTACGCGCGAGCCGAGTTCGGCGGCCTGGATGAAGCCCATGTCGAGCGCGCCGGATTGCAGCTGCTGCATCATGGCCGGCTCGTTGCCGAGCTGGCCGGAGTGAAACACGGTCATGGTCAGGCGGCCGCTCGTGGCGGCCTTCAGGTCCTCGCCGAGCTTGAGGGCGGCCTTGTTCCAGGAATGCCCATTGGGCGTGATGAGGCCGAGCCGAAACTCCTTGGCCTGCGCCAGCGCGAGCGAGGGCGCGAACAACGGCACGGCCGCGCCGGCGGCAAGAAATCGGCCAAGAAATCGACGACGTGAAATGGACATGGCAAGGCTCCTTTGAGTTGGGCGATTCACTTGATGAGGACGAGGGAGAGGGAGGGATAGAGCGAGAGCAGCACCAGCAGGACGCAGGAGATCCCGAAAAAAGGCAGCGTCACGATGAACATCTTTCCCGGCTTGGCGCCGGTGACGGCGGCGGCGACGAAGAAGCAAAGGCCCACCGGCGGCGACAGCAGGCCGAGCACCAGATTGATCACCACCACCACGCCGAAATGCCGGGGATCGATGTGATAGATCTCGGTGGCGACCGGCAGCAGGATCGGCACCGTCATGATCAGGCCGGGAATTCCGTCAATCACCGTGCCGATCACCAGCAGGATGACGTTGCAAAGCAGCATGAAGCTGACCGGATCCTTGGCCACCGACTGTATCCACGCCGCGGTTTCCTGCGGCACCTTGCCGAAGATCAGCACCCAGGAGAACACGGCGGCGGCAGCCACCAGAAACAGCACGATGGCCGAGTAGATGCCGGAGCGCAGCATCATCTGCGGCAGCTGCGAGAATTCGAACTCCCTGGTCCAGTATTTTCCGATCAGGGCCGCCGCGACCGCGCCGACGGCCGCCGACTCCGTCGCGTTGGCAAGCCCGCCAAGGATCGAGCCGACGATGACGATCGGAATCAGCAGTGTCGGACAGGTGCGCAGGATCGTCGCTACGCGCTGGCGCGGCGTCTGATATTCGGCGCGCGGGTAGTTGTAGACGTAGCCCATCAGCGCAATGACGAGACAGAACATAACCGTGAGGATCACGCCGGGCACGATGCCGGCGATCAGCATGTCGCTGACCGAGACCTGCGCCAGCACGCTGTAGACGACGAACATCACGGATGGCGGAATGATCGGCCCGAGCATGCCGCCATAGGCGGTCAGGCCCGCCGCAAAGGTCCTGTCGTAACCCTTCTTCTCCATTTCCGGGACCATGATCTGCGCCATGATCGCGACCTGCGCGGTCGCCGAACCGAGGATGGAGGAGATGAACATATTGGCGAGGATGTTGACGTAGGCCAGCCCGCCCTTCAGCGAGCCGACAAACGCCATCGCCATGTCGACGATGCGCCGGGTAATGCCGCCGCCATTCATGATCTCGCCGATCAGGATGAACAGCGGTATCGCGATCAGTCCATAACTGTCGACGCCGCCGAACAATTGCAGCGGATAGGATTGAAACAGCACCGGATTGCCCGACGCGATGATGTAAACAAAGCCGGCAAGGCAGAGACAAAGACCGATCGGCACGCCGACCAGCATGATCACCATGAAGGCGGCCGAGGTGATCATCAGTTGACCCCGTCGAGCTCGGAGAGCTGGAAGCCCTTCAAAGCCGTTCGTGGCATGAGATCGAGGTCCTCGAGCAGATTGGCGATGCCGTGGATCGTGATCGACACGGCAAAGATCGGCAGCGTCAGATACACCACCCAGGTCGGCCAATTGAGCGTCTGGGTGCGCTCGGTGTAGAGGAAGTTGAAGGTCTCGCCGGCAAATTTGCGGGCGTCGAAGCCGGCGCGGGCGAGGCCAACCGGGTCCATCCAGAGCCAGCAGGTGGCGATCAGCGACACGCCGAACACCACGACCATGCCGGTTGCGATCACCTTGGCAAGCTTCTGGGCTCGCGCCGAAAGCCGTTCGGTCAGCATGGTGACGGCGAAATCGAGTCTCAGCCGGGTCATCGCGGAGGCGCCGATAAACGTCAGCCAGACCACGCAATAGACGGCCGATTCATCGATCCAGTAGATCGGAAAATGCGAATAGCGGGTGACGACGTTCACCAGGATCAGGGCCGTCAGCAGATACATCAAGCCCATCAGGGCAAGGCGCTCGCATGCGAGCAGGGCGCCGGAGGCCCTGACCACGACGCTGCAGGCGCTGAACGCCGGCGCATCGGAAGCCGTTTGTTCGGTCATGGGGAGCCCCGCAGCCCGCGAAATTTGCCGTGCATTCGCAAAATGTATAATTTATACATTATTGCTGTCAATGGAGATTGCAGGCCAATCGTGGGCCTCCCACCGGCTTTGTGCTGGGGCGGACCACTTCAACGTGCGAAACAAGACCGCCTCGACTGGAGGGGCCGGCGATGAAGACGGAAGATCAAATGAAAGTCCCGCTAAAGCACCGGACCTTGTCGGCTGCGATCGTCGACCAGCTCAGGCAATCGATTCTCGACGGGACCTATCCGGCGGGATCCCAACTGCGGCAGGACGCGCTGGGTGATGCTTATGGCGTGAGCCGCATTCCGGTTCGTGAAGCGCTGTTTCAGCTCGAAGCCGAAGGCCTGGTACGGATCGTCCCGCAAAAGGGGGCGATCGTTTCCGAACTGTCGCTCGACGAAATCAACGACGTGTTTGATCTCCGCCGGATCCTGGAGCCGCGGCTGCTGGCGCAATCCGCACCTTGCTTTGCCGCCAAGGACCTCGACGGGTTGGACGGTATCCAGAAGCGCTTCGAGAAGGCGATCAAGGCGCGCAACGTCAGCGAATGGGGTCAGCTCAACGCCGAATTTCACATGGCGCTCTACGCGCAGGCACGCCAGCCCCGGACCAAGGCGATCGTCGTGGCGCTGCTGCAAACCAGCGACCGCTACACGCGCCTGCAACTATCCAACACCAAGGCGATGGGGATCGCTGAAAAGGAGCACGCCCATCTGATCGCGCTGTGCCGGGCACAGCAAATCGACGAGGCGTGCGGGTTTCTGGAGCAGCATATCGAATCCGTGAGAGCGGATCTGTTGCACGTCGTCGGCGGCGGCTCGATCGCAGTTCGATCCAAGCGCGGAACGCGGGCAGGCGAGTAGTGCGAACGCATCAGGCGGCGACGTCGCTTGCAAGCTTCAGCAGATTGGCCGACGTCGCCGTCGCGGCACTGTAGTCTTTCCACGCGGTATCGCGCGCGATGTCGCGCCACTTGGCGACGGTTGCCGCATCGAGCGCGCTGACTTTGGCGCCGGCCTTCTCATAGACCTTGGCGACTTCGATATCGTCGTCCTGTGCACCCTTCTTGGCGAAGGCTTCGAGGTCGGCGCCGACCACGCGAATGATGTCCTGCTGGTTCTTCGGCAGCTTGTCGAAGCTCGCCTTCGACATCAACAATGGCTCCAGCATGAACCAGTAGGAGGCGCCCGCGCCCGAGGTCAGCGATTTTGCGACCTCCTCCAGACGGAACGAGATCAGGCTGGTGGAGGAGGTGATTCCGGCATCGCAGGCGCCGCTTTGCATCGCCGCATGGAGTTCGTTGGACGGTACCGAGAGCACCGCTGCGCCCGCGGTCAGCAGCACCATGTCCATCTCGCGCGAACCGCCGCGAACCTTGAGGCCCTTGGCGTCTTCCGGAGCAATGATCGGCCTGGAACGGCTGGCGACGCCGCCGGCCTGCCAGACCCAGCTCAGCAAGATGATGCCCTTGTCGGCCAGGAAATCGGTCAGCGCCTTGCCGACGGGGTGCGTTTTCCAGCGCAAGCCCTGATCGTAGGTCGAAACCAGTCCGGGCATCAGGCCGATATTGGTTTCCGGCAATTCGCCGCCGGCATAGGGAAGGGGATAGAGGCTTAGATCGAGCTCACCTTTGCGCATCGCCGAGAATTGCGCGTTGGTCTTGATCAGCGAGGAGTTCGGGTAGATTTCGGCCGCGATCTCGCCGCCGCTGCGCTTGGCGACTTCCTGCGCGAACGTACGGCACAGGCGGTCGCGGAAATCACCCTTGTCGATGGTGCCGCCCGGAAACTGATGCGAAATCTTCAGCCTCGTTGCGGCGTGTGCGGTGCCTGTGCCGAAGCGAAGGATAGCAGGCGCGGCGAGCGCGGATCCGAGAACACGGCGGCGTGTGAGCATGGTTCTCCCCTGAATTCCATTCCCGATTGGCGTGTCCAAGCCGGCGCTGAGCGCAGTCTAACCGGCTGCGTGCGAAGATTCTCTGTTCTGATCGTTCGAGCCAGCCTGTCGCTCAAGGCAGCAGTGGCTGATTCCAGAGCCAGACTTCAAGGTCTGCCGCAGTGCACACGTAGGGAGGGGAGGGTTTTAGCGGAAGACTCGTCAAACATGCGTTCGCCTCCGTTTCTCGGGGCGCGTGCGCTGGCCTGCTTTAATTATCCGTTATGGCCGGTAATGACGCGTATCCTTGTGACGTCGCGCCTGCCGCCATCCAGGACAATAAGCGAAGGGACGACCCAGGAAGAACGACTCGCTGTTCAACACGTCCAGGAGTGCCACGAGGAAGGACAGGGCATGATGAAGACGGACGCCATGAAACGATGGCGGGATGGTCAAAGACGGCATGAACAATAGCCAGGCCGTCGTTTGTTTTTTCAATCGGGCTCGCCCGAGCGGAGTCTTGCGATTTCCGGCGCGGATGCCCGCGCCCGAACGAGCGCGTTACTTCTTCTTGCCTTTGCCGCCGCTCTTGCGGGCCGCGTAGCGTGCATCGCGCTTGGCCTTCGCTTCGGCCTCGAGGGCTGCCTGTCTGGCGGCCTCTTCTTCCTTTTCGCGGGCGAGCTGGGCGGCAGCCGCGGCCGCAGCTTCTTCCTCGCGCGCCTTGGCTTCGGCCTTGGCAGCTTCGCGGGCTTCCTTGGCCTTGGCGCGGGCGGCCGCCTGCGCTTCGCGCTCGGCCTGACGCTGCTTCACCTCCGGATCGTCAGGGCCGGGCTGGGCCTTGAACTTGTTCAGGATGTTCTGCCTCGCTTGCTGGGCGGCCTTCTGGCGGTCGGCGAAGCTGGGTTCCTTGAATCCACTCATAAAAGGGGCCTTGTCGTTTTCTTGATTGGTTGTGAAACGCAGGGGATTGGCGGTTTGCGCTTCAGTAGGTGAACCGGCGACAAAATGCCAGCGCCGAAGGGGGCAAACAGGGAGATTTCCGTGAACGGCCCGGTTGGTCGTCCGATGCCGGTGAGCGCGCTGGCGGCGGCCTTGGCCGGATCGCCGATGGCGTGCGCCTCGACACAAGCAACAGCAAGCGCCGGCTGAAACCGGTTCCGGGCCGAGCCAGCAGTGGCTGTTCTAATCGACCCTGAATTGGTCGCGGCGGCCGCCCGGGCCGAGAATTTTCGCAACTGTCACGGCCGTCATTGCCACGCGATCGGATGTCCGCTGGGCTTCCAGCCTGTCGCGGGCTCCCTCCTTGATCATGAGATCGATGAGTTCGAGCCGCTTGGCATCGTCGGTCGCTTCGGCCAGTAGTTTTCGATAGCGATCGTAGTCGTAGCCCGTTTCCTGCTTACTCATGGCACGCCCCCGCACACGCACTTTCCCCGAACCAACAGTGTGGATCAAACCTCCGCACGCGCGCAACGGATTTGCGGGACTTATGCCCCTGCCGCGCATCTTGGCGTGCGAGTGTTGCAGAATTGATCCGGCAGGTAGCGCACAGGTTGTGGCGCGGTCGGATGTCAGGAGAGGGAACCCGATACGATCGGTAGCGCCGCCCTGTTTGGGCCCCGAATCTGCCGGTGCAATCGGTCGCACCCCGAAAGCCGAAACACTGTGAATTCGATCACATAAGGACGGCCGGCGCGAGCCTATGTTGCGGCAGGTCCTGAAAGGAATGACCGCCATGATCCCGAATTGGTGCACCCCTAAAAATGTCGTTCTCGCCGCAGCGATCGTTTTGTTCGCTTGCGTCGCGGGCGGTGTCGCGACCGGACTGGCGTATCCGGAGCCGGTGTCCAGCGCCGTGCTCGGGCCGGATTGGCAGTGCAGCCGGATGGCGTTTGTCTGGACCACCTGCAGGAGGCTGACGCACGCCAAATCTGCATCGATTCGTGTAGCGAGGGAATCGGTCTGCACACGAATCCGGACGTAGGCGCGAGGACGCTAAGCTACCTTCGATGCCGGTCTAGAGCCTTTTCCGTTCCGATGGAATCCGAACGGGGATTGATGCGTTTTCTTGACGCGGACCGGTTTCCACTTCGCTCGAAACCGCGCTAGATGATGGTCGTGAGCACAAACGCGTGCCACGCGCTCCAGTCAATTCCATCGAAACTGCGTGCATACATGGTTTCCGTGCCGGTGCCAGCGCCACCGCGAAGCCAGACATCGTCGAGATCGGCGGCGCTAACGTCGATTGCGATACCGGCGGCCCAGTGGGAATTCGCAGGCGTCCAGAAGTAACCGCTGCTGGCGCCTGAGCCACCATCCCAGAACTGGTAGGCGGTTGCGGTATGTCCGTCGGCGTCGGAATAGGACAGCAGGTCGCCGATCTCATTCCATTCATTGATATGCAAGGATTGATTGCCGATCGTGGTCACCGGCGCATGGTTCGGCAGCGTGGTCAGGGTGAACGCGTCCCAATTGCCCCACGTGGTTCCATCGAACGCCCGTATGTACATGGTGTCGGTACCGCCCGCCGTACCGCCTTGCACCCAGACATTCGCCAGATCGGACGCCGCGATATCAACGGCCGTACCGGCCGCGACGTGTGAATCGGTGGGCGTCCAGAAATAGGCGCTGTTGGCAGCCCCGCCACCGTCCCAGATCTGGTATTTCGTAACCGCATCGCTGTCGGCGTCGGATGTTGTCGTCCAGTTGACGAGTTTTGCCCATTGCGCAGCGTTCAGAGTATGATCGTTGATCGTCGCCACCGGGGCTGCATTCGTCGACGTCAGCGCGAAGCTGTCCCAGCTCCCCCACGCGGCGCCGTCGAAAGCGCGCACATACATGGTTTCGGAACCAGTGGCCGCACCGGAGCGCAGCCAGAAATTACCGAGATCGGCGGCCGAAACATCGATCGCGGTGCCCGCCGCCCAATGCGAATTGGTGGAGGACCAGAAGTAGCCGCTGTTTGCGGCTCCACCGCCGTCCCAGAATTGATACTGGGTAATCGTGTCGCCTTCCGCGTCGGTCGCGCTGAGCCAGCTCTGCGGCTTGATCCATTGATTGACGTGCAGCGACTGGTCGTTGATGGTCGCGACGGGAGCGGTATTGATCGTCGTCGTCAGCGTGAAAGTATCCCAGGCCCCCCATTCGTTGCCATCGAATGCACGCACCCACAGCGTCTCGGAGCCGGTCGCCGAGCCGCCTTGGATCCAGACATTGGCGCGATCGGCCGCGGGAATCTCGATCGTGGTGTTGGCAGCCCAATGTGAGTTGGTCGGAGTCCAGAAATAGGCGCTCGTTGCGGCCGTGCCGCTGTCCCAGAACTGGTACTTGGTGATCGTATCGTTGTCGCCGTCGACCACGCTGATCCAACTGTCGATCTTGGCCCATTGACCTTGGTGTAAGGAATGATCGTTGACGGTGGCGACAGGCGTTGCGTTGGTCGACGTCACGGTGAAAGTGTCCCAAGCGCCCCAGTCGGAGCCGTCGAACGCGCGCACCCACAACGTTTCGGAGCCGATCGCCGAGCCGCTCTGGAACCAGGTATTGGCAAGGTCGGCGGCGGAAACTTCGATCGTCGTATTGGCGGCCCAATGCGAGTTGGTGGGAGTCCAGAAATAGGCGCTGGTCGTCGACGTACCGCTGTCCCAGAACTGGTATTTGGTGGCGGCATCTCCGTCGGCGTCGGAGTAACTCAACAGAGTTGAGACCTGTTTCCATGTATTGACGTGCAGCGATTGGTCGCTGATCGTGGCGACAGGCGTTGCGTTGGTCGACGTCACGGTGAAAGTGTCCCAAGCGCCCCAGTCGGAGCCGTCGAACGCGCGTACCCACAACGTCTCGGAGCCGGTCGTCGAGCCGCTCTTGAACCAGGTATTGGCAAGATCAGCGGCGGAAACTTCGATCGTCGTATTGGCGGCCCAATGCGAGTTGGTGGGAGTCCAGAAATAAGCGCTGGTCGCCGACGTGCCGCTGTCCCAGAACTGGTATTTGGTAGCGGCATCTCCGTTGGGGTCGGAGTAACTCAGCAGGGTGGACACCTGCTTCCATGTATTGACGTGCGCCGATTGGTCGCTGATCGTGGCAAGAGGGGTTCCGTTGGGCGTCGTCGTGAGGGTAAACGAAGCCCAACTGCTCCAGTCGGAGCCGTCGAACGCGCGTACCCACATCGTCTCGCTGCCGCTGGCCGAGCCGGAACGCAGCCAGACGTCGGAGAGTTGCGAAGCGGGAACGTCAATCGTGGTGCCGGCGGGCCAATGGTCGTTGGTAGAGGTCCAGATATAGCCACTGGTTGCGGACGTGCCGCTATCGAAGAACTGGTAGCTTACCGCCGGGTTGCCGTCGGCATCGGAATAGCTGATCCAGGACTGCAGCCGCTGCCAGTGGTTGGACAGCATGCTTCGATTGCCGATCGATACGACGGGTGCAGCCATGATGCGCGTCCTCGTGATGTGCTGGTCGAAAATACCGGGCCGTTTCCAACGTACAGCGCGATCGATGTCGCCTTCAAAACAAGGCAGCCAGCTTCAGTCCTGCATCATCCAAACAAACCGAGCATCTTAGAAAATCATCAAATCCAAACGGCAGGCCGAAACGATCGTCTGATCTGATCAGCATCGCAATCTGGCGCTATCTGTCTGTGATTCAGATCACGGACGTTGAAAAAAAACGGCGAAGCAATTCGCTGGGATTGACGCGCGTGTTGCACGCTCGGCCACCACCGAACACGCGTTCTCTAGTTGCTCAAAAATGCGCCACGCGCAGCGGGGCGGATGTGGTTTAGCAAGCGGGCGGTCAACGGTCAGCACGACCGGGGTCACGGCGGCGCTGCGCATCCTGGCTTCGCCTGTTTTCGTGTGAGGTCGTCGAGCGTCACAACCCATCGGCACGAATTTGGCCCGTCGCCTTTGAAGATCAAATAATTCTTGCTGCGATATTCCATCAGAAAAATTCAACATCACCGTACTAGATGCGCCAGCAGCCGGAGCGTTCCGAGTGCGGACAGTCTGAATTGAAATGATTGAAGTCCCGGTCTATGAGATGGCCATGGCCGAGCCTCGCAAGATCTCACCCAAATTGCTTGAATTGTTGGTATGTCCCCTGACCAAGGGGCCGCTGGAGTTTGACGAGGTAAAACAGGAACTGATCTCCCGTTCGGCACACCTCGCATACTCGATCCGGGACGGCATCCCGATCATGCTGCCGGCAGAAGCGCGAAAGCTGGATTGAAGTCTTTCGTCTACCAAAGATCCCGTCTCACACAGCGTCCGTTTGATTCATCAGCTCCATATTGCTAGACGAGCGGCCATGGAAAAGTCGCGTCTCAGATTGTCCCCCTTTGACCTGATACTCGCCATGCTGGCGGTTGTGGTCATCCTCTACGTCCTGAGCCTTGGCGCTGCGGTACGGCTCTAATCGGATCTCCTGCAATCAATGACCGATCTCATCCGCTACCGCTACAATACGATGGCGGCTGAATCGCCCAACGGCGAGTGGACTTGGCGGGTGATTTTGGAAGAGCCGGATGGGTTCAAAGAGGTTCTGGTAAAGCGACTTGTGGTGAACGTGTCGTCGTTCAGCAAGGAAGATGAGATGCCAGTTGTAGGACGAAAATATCATATGGCTTGCCGAGGTACGTTCCGCCTTGAAGACGATGGCACCGGGATTATCGATCCGTAGGCCGCCTCAGTTGGCGGCCTCTTTCTTATGGTGCCACGCGAAGCCATCTTTGCGCTCGACGGATCAGCGAATGTCGAGCCGCGACTGCTCGGTCCGTTACCGGGCGAGCGACAACCATGAAAGCCAAGAGCTCTCTTCATCACAGAATGCGACACGGATTTTTCGAGAACAAACCAGCTATCCGATTGAAAATACTGGCGATCCCAGCAGGATTCGAACCTGCAACCCACGGAGTAGAAATCCGTTACTCTATCCAGTTGAGCTATGGGACCGTCGGAGTCTTTCTAGCACTGCCAATATGAAAAATCCGCTTCGGAGCCAAGTCCGTTCCGAACCGATTTCCTTCAGGCTGCGACAAAGCCAGACGGCGAACCATTGCCATCGGTCCGCCCATCAATCAATGCTGCGCCGGCAACCCCTGCCGGTGCGGTCCGGGACCTTGGACTGCCAGAGCCATGCCGCATGCGACTTTTTCGCAAGCCTCTTCCATCGCCATCAGTCCGTCACCTTTTCGCGCACTTTTCGTCCGTTACGAGGCGGTCGTCCGCCCAAGGAGCTCCATCATGATCGGTTTGGTTCGCGCCACAGTCGTTTGCGCCACGCTGGCGCTTGGCCTGGTCGCAGCGCAGGCAGCAGATAAAGCCTTTAAGCGCGACGACCTCGCCGATTCCGCGGTCAAGCTGGAGGCCCAGATCAAGAGCGAGGCGGGGCCGGTCGCCAAATCCAGCGCGACGCTGCGGACCGATGCGGATACCGCCTTCAAGCGTGCCGACTTCCGAACCGGCCTGCAAATCCTCGGACAGATCGCGGCCACCACGCCCGAGGACAGCGCCAACTGGCTCAAACTCGCCAAGACCATCTTCCAGATCCGATCCGCAAGTTCGAGCGAACAGACCTTCCTGCTCGAGCGCGCCTCGACCGCGGCCTACATCGCCTATCAGCGCGCCGGCAACGCCGCCGAGGAAGCCGATGCGCTGGCGGTGCTGGGCCGGGCGATGTCCGACCGCAAGCTCTGGCGCCCGGCGCTGGATGCGCTGCGGCTGTCGCTCGACATGCGCGAGGTCGCCGAGGTGCGCGGCCAATATGAGAAGATGCGCGATCAGCACGGTTTTCGTCTTTTGGATTACACCGTGGACTCCGACGGCGCCTCGCCGCGGGCCTGCTTCCAGTTTTCCGAGGATCTCGCCAAGCGGGTGGATTTTGCGCCGTTCCTGGCGCTGGCCGGCACCGACAAGCCGGCGCTGTCGGCCGAAGGCAAGCAGCTTTGCGTCGACGGCCTGAAGCATGGCGAGCGCTACAACATCAATCTGCGTGCCGGCCTGCCGTCCACGGTCAAGGAAACCCTGCCGAAATCGGCCGAATTCAACATCTATGTCCGCGACCGCAAGCCGTTCGTGCGCTTTACCGGCCGCGCCTATGTCCTGCCGCGTACCGGCCAGCGCGGCATCCCGCTGGTCAGCGTCAATACGCCTGCGGTGAACGTCAACGTGTTCCGGATCGGCGACCGTAACCTGATCAATACGGTGATCGACAGCGACTTCCAGAAGACGCTGTCGAGCTACCAGCTCGGCGATCTCGGCGACGAGAAGGGCGTAAAGGTCTGGACCGGCGAACTCGCCACCGCCAGCACGCTCAACCAGGACGTCATTACCGCGTTCCCGGTCGACCAGGCGCTGGGCGACCTGCAGCCGGGCGTCTATGTGATGACGGCGTCAGCCAAAGGCCCCGGCAGCGATGATGACGGGCGGCTGGCGACGCAGTGGTTCATCGTCTCCGACATGGGTCTGTCGGCGTTTTCAGGCAATGACGGCATCCACGTCTTCGTCAATTCGCTGGCCTCCACCGAGGCGGTCGGCAAGGCCGAGGTGCGGCTGATCGCCCGCAACAACGAGATCCTGGCGACCCGCAAGACCGACGATTCCGGCCACGTGCTGTTCGAGGCTGGATTGGCGCGCGGCGAGGGCGGGCTGTCGCCGGCCTTGCTGACGGTCATGAGCGACAAGTCGGACTACGCTTTCCTGAGCCTCAAAACCAATGCGTTCGACCTCACTGACCGCGGCGTGTCAGGTCGGGTGGTGCCGGCGGGCGCCGATGCGTTCGTCTACGCCGAGCGCGGGGTCTATCGTTCCACCGAGACCGTCTATCTCACCGCGTTGCTGCGCGACGGGCAGGGCAACGCCATGGCGGGCGGGCCGCTTACCCTCGTCATCGAACGCCCGGATGGCGTCGAATTCCGCCGCGCCGTGCTGCCCGATCAGGGCGCCGGTGGCCGGAGCATGGTGGTTCCGCTCAATTCCGCGGTCCCGACCGGGACCTGGCGGGTACGCGCCTTCACGGACCCCAAAGGGTCGGCGGTCGGCGAGACCACCTTCATGGTCGAGGACTACATCCCCGAACGGATCGAATTCAACATCTCCAGCAAGGAGAAAATGATCAAAGCTGAAGTTCCAGTTGAACTTAAGGTCGATGGCCGTTTCCTTTACGGTGCGCCGGCTTCCGGCCTGCAGCTCGAAGGCGACATGCTGGTCACCTCGGCAGCCTCCGGGCGGCCGGGCTATCCCGGCTACCAGTTCGGCGTCGCCGACGAGGAAACCGCCAGCAACGAGCGCACCCCGATCGAGAACCTGCCGGAGGCCGACGCCAATGGCGTGGCGACGTTCCCGGTGTCGCTGGCCAAGGCGCCAACTTCGACCCGCCCGCAGGAGGCGCAAATCTTCGTCCGGATGGCGGAGGCCGGTGGCCGCGCCGTCGAGCGCAAGCTGGTACTCCCCGTGGCGCCTGCCACGCCCCTGATCGGCATCAAGCCGCTGTTTGGCGACAAGAGCGTCGCCGAGGGCGACAAGGCCGAATTCGACGTGGTGTTCGTCGCCCCTGACGGCAAACAATTGCCGCGCGATGGCCTGCGTTACGAGCTCCTGAAGATGGAATCCCGTTACCAGTGGTACCGGCAGAATTCGTCCTGGGAATATGAGCCGGTCAAATCGACCTCGCGCGTCGCCGATGGCGACCTGACGCTCACGGCCGACAAGGCGGCGCGGGTGTCGCTGGCGCCGCAGCCCGGCCGCTATCGCCTCGACGTCAAATCATCAGAGGCGGACGGGCCGGTCACCTCGGTCCAGTTCGACGTCGGCTGGTATTCGGACGGCAGCGCCGACACCCCCGATCTCCTCGAAACCTCGATCGACAAGCCGGAATACGCGTCCGGCGATACCATGGTGGTGTCGGTCAACGCCCGCACGGCCGGCAAGCTGACCATCAACGTCCTGGGCGACCGCCTGCTCACCACCCAGACCGTGGACGTCAAGGAAGGCACCCAGCAGGTCAAGCTGTCAGTCGGCAAGGATTGGGGTACCGGCGCCTATGTGCTGGCGACGCTGCGCCGTCCCCTCGACGCCGCAGCCCTGCGGATGCCCGGACGAGCGATCGGCCTGAAATGGTTCGGCATCGACAAGAAGGCCCGCACGCTGCAGGTGGCGCTCTCGCCGCCGCCGCTGGTCCGCCCCGGCACCGCGCTGAAGATTCCGGTCAAGCTCGGCGGGCTCAACCCCGGCGAAGACGCCAAGATCGTGGTCGCCGCGGTCGATGTCGGCATTCTCAACCTGACCAATTACAAGCCGCCGGCGCCGGATGATTTCTATCTCGGCCAGCGCCGCCTCACGTCCGAGATCCGCGACCTCTATGGGCAATTGATCGACGGCATGCAGGGTACCCGCGGCCAGCTCAAGACCGGCGGTGACGGTGCCGGCGCCGAGCTGCAGGGCAGCCCGCCCACCCAGAAACCGCTCGCGCTTTATTCTGGCATCGTCACGGTCGGCCCTGACGGGTCCGCCGAGATCAGCTTCGACATTCCGGAGTTCGCCGGCACGGCGCGTGTCATGGCGGTGGCCTGGAGTGCGACAAGGCTTGGCCGCGCCACCATCGACGTCACCGTGCGCGATCCCGTGGTGCTGACCGCAACATTGCCGCGCTTCCTGCTCAATGGCGACCGCGGCACCATGAGCTTCGACCTCGACAACGTCGAGGGCGCAGCCGGCGACTACACCATCAGCGTCAAGACGACGGGCCCGGTGAAGGTGTCGGGTAATCCCAGCACCACGGTGAAGCTCGCCGCCAAGCAGCGGACCTCGATGTCGCTGGCGATCGACGGTGGCGGTGCCGGCACCGCCAATCTCGACGTCGACATCAAGGGTCCGAACGGCCTGGCGCTGGCGCGGCATTATGCGCTCGACGTCAAGGCGGCGACGCAGGTCCTGGCGCGCCGTTCGATCCGGACCCTGGCCAAGGGCGAGAGCCTGACGCTGACCTCGGACATGTTCACCGACCTGGTGTCGGGAACGGGCAGCGTGTCGCTCTCCGTCAGCCTGTCCACCGCACTCGATGCGGCGACCATCCTCAAAGCGCTGGATCGCTATCCGCATGGCTGCTCCGAACAGATCACCAGCCGCGCGATGCCGCTGCTCTACGTCAACGACCTCGCCGCGGGCGCCCATCTGGCGATGGACACCGCGGTCGATCAGCGCATCAAGGACGCGATCGAGCGGCTGCTGGCGCGCCAGGGCTCGAACGGCTCGTTCGGCCTGTGGTCGGCGGGCGGCGACGATGCCTGGCTCGACGCCTATGTGACTGACTTCCTGACCCGCGCCCGTGAGAAGGGCTTTGCGGTGCCGGATGTGTTGTTCAAGAGCTCGCTCGACCGGATCCGCAACTCGGTGGTGAACGCCAACGAGCCCGAAAAGGACGGCGGCCGCGACCTGGCCTACGGCCTCTATGTGCTGGCACGCAATGGCGCCGCCCCGATCGGCGACCTGCGCTACCTCGCCGATACCAAGCTGAGCAATCTGGCGACGCCGATTGCGAAGTCGCAATTGGCGGCGGCGCTGGCCCTGGTCGGCGACAAGGCGAGGGCGGAACGCGTCTACGGCGCCGCGCTCGATGCACTGGCGCCGAAGCCCGTGATCGAGTTCGGCCGGGTCGACTATGGCAGCGCTTTACGCGATGCCGCAGCGCTGGTCTCGCTCGCCAGCGAAGGCAATGCCCCGCGGGCGACGCTGACGCAGGCGGTGCAGCGGGTCGAAGTGGCGCGGGGACTGACGCCCTACACCTCGACGCAGGAAAACGCCTGGCTGGTGTTGGCCTCGCGCGCGCTGTCGAAGGAGACGATGGCGCTCGATATCGATGGTTCGCCGATCAAGACGGCGGCCTATCGCAGCTACAAGGCCGAGCAGATGGTCGGCAAGCCGGTCAAGATCACCAACACCGGCGATGCGCCGGTGCAGGCGGTGGTGTCGGTCTCGGGTTCGCCGGTCACGCCGGAGCCTGCGGCCTCGAACGGCTTCAAGATCGAGCGCAATTACTTCACGCTCGATGGCAAGCCCGCCGATATCAGCAAGGCCAAGCAGAACGATCGCTTCGCCGTGGTGCTGAAGATCACCGAGGCCAAGCCGGAATACGGGCACATCATGGTATCCGACTATCTCCCGGCCGGCCTCGAGATCGACAACCCGCGGCTGGTGTCTTCCGGCGACAAAAACACGCTGGATTGGATCGAGGACGGCGAGGAGCCGGAGAATACCGAGTTTCGTGATGACCGCTTCACCGCGGCTATCGATCGCGCCAGCGACGATACGGCGGTGTTCACCGTCGCCTATGTCGTGCGCGCGGTTTCCCCCGGCAAATACGTGCTGCCGCAGGCCTATGTCGAGGACATGTACAATCCCTCGCGCTATGGCCGCACCGGCACCGGCACCGTGGAGGTGCGTCCGGCCAAATGAGTGCGCCCGCTAACCAGCAGCAGTCCTCATGCCCGGGCAAAAGCGCGAAGCGCGTCTTCGCGCGGATGTCCCCGGCATCCACGACTTTTGTTGATGCAAAGCAAGAGGTGGATGGCCGGGACAAGCCCGGCCATGACGGTGCTGGAAAGCGACGCATCATTCGCTTCGCGGCAGCAATGGCTGTCGTACTTCTCGCCATCTCCGGCGCGTTCGCCGGTTGGGTTGCCTCGCTCGGCCCGCTGCCGCTGGAGCAGGCGCGCAAGGTCTCGACCTCGATCGTCGACCGCAACGGCAAACTGCTGCGGGCCTATGCGATGGCCGACGGCCGCTGGCGGCTGCCGGTCGATGCCAAAACCGGCGTCGATCCAGGCTACCTCAAGCTGCTGCTGGCGTACGAAGACCGCCGCTTCCACTCGCATCGCGGCGTCGATCCGCTGGCGCTCGGCCGCGCTGCGCTTCAACTGGTGACGCGCGGCCACATCGTCTCCGGCGGTTCGACGATTACGATGCAATTGGCGCGGCTGATGGAGCCGCGGCGGGAGCGCTCGGTCTACGCCAAGCTGCGCCAGATGGTGCGCGCGATCCAGATCGAGCGGCAATTGAACAAGGATCAGATCCTCGATCTCTATCTGGCGCTGGCGCCGTTCGGCGGCAATCTGGAGGGCGTGCGCGCCGCGTCGATCGCCTATTTCGGCAAGGAGCCGAAGCGGCTGTCGCTGGCGGAAGCGGCGCTCTTGGTGGCGCTGCCGCAATCGCCGGAGACCCGCCGCCTCGACCGCCATCCCGAGGTCGCCCGCGCCGCGCGCGACCGCGTACTCGAACGCATGGCAAATGAGCAGCGCGTAACCGAAGAGGATGCGGTTCAGGCCAAGGCCGTCACCGTGCCCCGACTGCGCAAGCCGATGCCGATATTGGCGCCGCATTCCTCCGATCAGTCGATGGCGACGGTGAAGGATACGCCGGTCATCAAGCTGACGCTGGAAGCAGGCCTGCAGAAGACCCTTGAAGCGCTGGCGCGCGACCGCGCGATCGCGCAGGGGCCGAACATTTCGGTGGCGATGATCGCGGTCGATAATGAAAGCGGCGACGTATTGGCGCGTGTCGGCTCGTCGGATTACTTCGACGAGCGGCGCGCCGGGCAGGTCGACATGACCCGCGCGGTGCGTTCGCCGGGTTCGACGCTAAAGCCCTTCATCTACGGTCTCGCCTTTGAAGACGGCTTTGTGCATCCGGAGAGCCTGATCGACGATCGTCCGATCCGCTTCGGCTCCTACGCGCCCGAAAATTTCGACATGACGTTTCAGGGCACGATTCCCGTGCGCAAGGCGCTGCAACTGTCCCTGAACGTGCCGGCGATCGCGCTGCTCGACCGCGTCGGCTCAAGCCGGCTGTCGTCGCGGCTGAAGCAGGCCGGCGGCAATCTGGTGCTGCCGAAAGACGAAGCGCCGGGCCTTGCCATGGGCCTTGGCGGCGTCGGCGTTACCCTGCAGGATCTGGCGCAGCTCTATGCGGGGCTGGCGCGGCTCGGCACCACCAAGCCCTTGCGCGAAATCATGATCGGCAAGGACGAGCGCGACCCGATGCGGCTGATGGATCAGGCCGCGGCCTGGCAGGTCGGCAACGTCCTGATCGGCACGCCGCCACCGGAAAACGGCGTGCACAACCGCATCGCGTTCAAGACCGGCACCAGCTACGGCTATCGCGACGCCTGGTCGGTCGGCTTCGATGGCCGCATCACCATCGGCGTATGGGTCGGGCGTCCCGACGGCGCGCCGGTGGCCGGGCTGGTCGGCCGTACCGCCGCCGCGCCGATCCTGTTCGACGCCTTCGCGCGCACCGGAAAAACCTTTGCGCCATTGCCGAAACCGCCCAAGGGCGCGCTGATCGCTGGTAACGCCAAGCTTCCGGTGCCGCTGCGGCGCTTCCGCCCCATTGGCGAACTGGTCCGCACCGGCAGCGATCAGGCGCCGCGCATCCAGTTTCCGCTGAACGGTTCACGGATCGACGTCGACCGTTCCAACGACGGGCAATTCTCGGCGATGCCGGTCAAGGTCGCCGGCGGCGTGCTGCCGCTGACCATGCTGGTGAACGGTATCGCGGTCGGCGAGATCGGCAGCCGGCGTCAACGTCTGGTCGAGCCGCCCGGACCGGGCTTTGCACGCCTCACGGTCATCGACGCGACCGGCGCCGCCGACACCGTGGTGATCCGGGTGCAATAAACAGGTACAATTTGACCGATCGGGGGGCCGGGAACACCGCCGGATAGCGGGAACTGCGGTGTTGTTTGCAGTGCGGTTTCATCGTATGCGAACAAGATGGTTGAAACCGTGCAACCCCGGCGATTTGGAGCAGGCCAACAGTCTGTGAAACCTGCGAATTCCAGCCGCAGGCTGCTCGCCGCGTTTGACTTCGCCACGGCCAGCCATTTCCGCGCGATCATCTTCCTGACGCTGTGCGCCATCGTGCTTTTCGTGCCCGGTTTCTTCTCGATTCCGGCCATCGACCGCGACGAGGCGCGGTTTGCGCAGGCGACCAAGCAGATGGTCGAAAGCGACGAATACGTTGACATCCGCTTTCAAGATGACGTCCGCTACAAGAAGCCGGTCGGCATTTACTGGATGCAGGCCGCCGTGGTCGAAACCGCCTCGAAGCTCGGCCTGCCGCGGGCGGAATTGCGCATCTGGCTCTATCGCGTTCCCTCTCTTATTGGCGCGATCGGCGCGGTCCTGCTGACCTACTGGACGGCGCTCGCCTTCGTGACCCGGAGCGGCGCCACGCTGGCGGCGTTGATGATGTGCAGCTGCGTCTTGCTCGGCGCCGAAGCGCGCCTGGCCAAAACCGATGCGATGCTGCTGCTGTCAGTCACCGCCGCGATGGGGGCGATGGCGCGGGTCTACCTGTCCTGGCAGCGCGGCGAGGATCCGGCACGTCCGCCGTGGAGTTCGCCCGCGATTTTCTGGACCGCGCTGGCCGGCGGCATCCTGCTCAAGGGCCCGCTGATCCTGATGTTCGTGGGATTGACCATCGCGGCGCTTGCGATCCTCGACCGCTCGGCGGTCTGGCTCTGGCGCATGCGCCCGGTCTGGGGCCTGATGTGGACGTTGGTCCTGGTGCTGCCGTGGTTCGTCGCGATTTTCTGGCGCGCGGGCGATGCGTTCTTCACCAATTCGCTTGGCGGCGACATGCTGAGCAAGCTCGCCGCACAGGAGTCCCATGGCGCGCCGCCCGGCCTGTATCTGCTGCTATTCTGGGTCACGTTCTGGCCCGGTGCGCCGCTGGCGGGGATGGCGGCCCCGGCGGTGTGGCGGGCCCGGCGCGAGCCTGGTGCGCAGTATCTGCTGGCGTGGCTGGTTCCGTCGTGGATCGTGTTCGAACTCGTGCTGACCAAGCTTCCGCACTACGTGCTGCCGCTCTATCCGGCCATCGCCATCCTGACCGTCGGCGCCCTGGAGCGCCGCGTGTTGTCGCGCTCATGGCTGAGGCGCGGCGCGGCCTGGTGGTTTGCGATCCCCGCGATTACGGCCGTGATCGCGATCGTCGCGGCGATCAAGCTGACGCATCAGCCGGTGTTTCCGGCCTGGCCGGTGCTGGCGGCGGCGATGATCTTCGGTCTGATCGCCTGGTGGCTGTTCGAGGAAAGCCGCGCCGAGCGCTCGCTGTTGCATGCCGTGATTGCAGCGATGTGTCTGGCGATCGCCGTCTATGGCATCGTGTTGCCGTCGCTGACGACGCTGTTTCCGAGCGCAGGCGTCGCGCGTGCGCTGCGCAACGTCGTCTGCGTCGGGCCGAAGGCCGCGGCTGCCGGCTTCCACGAGCCCAGTCTCGTCTTCATGACCGGAACCAGCACGCTTTTGACCGACGGATCGGGCGCTGCGGATTTCCTGGGGCAGGGCACCTGCCGCTTTGCGTTGGTGGAATCGCGCTCGGAGCGCGGTTTTGTCCAGCGCGCCGAAGCGATCGGGCTGCGCTATAACGTGGCGACGCGTGTCGAGGGTTATAACATCTCGCAGGGCAAGGCGGTTTCAATCGCAATCTTCCGCTCCGAAGGCACCGAATAAGATGCCAGCGCCAACCGTCATCGCCGAATCCCGCAACTATTTTTCGCGCTTTGTGGTGCTGGGGTGGCGCTCGCTGGCCCAGCTCGTGCGTATGCCGTCGCACTCGCGGCGGGCCGAGGCGGGCCGCCGGGCGGCGCGTCACGCGTTGCTGCTGTCGGCCGGCCTTGGCGCCGCCATCATCGCGTTGATGTTTGTGCTCGATGCCTGGGAGATCGGCCAGATGCCGAAGCGGGGTACGCCCTCGCTGTGGTGGATGCGCATAGTCACCGATTTCGGCAAGGATGAATATGTGCTGGCGGCGCTGGGCGCGCTGTTGATCCTGGTTGCGATAGCAGCACCCGCGTTCAGGGGCATTCAGCGCTCGCTGTTGCTCGGTCTCGGCACCCGTTTGCAGTTCCTGTTCTGCGCGGTGCTGGTGTCGACGTTGATCACCGAAGTAATCAAATGGTGCGTCGGCCGTGGCCGCCCATTCGTCGGCGGTGAAGGTAACGTGTTCCATTTCTCGCACTTCGCCGGAACGGGAGCCTATTCAAGCTTCCCCTCGGGCCATGCGACCTGCGCTTTCGCGCTGGCCTTTGCCGTTTCGGCGTTGTGGCCGCAGGCGCGGACCACGATGCTCGTCTATGCCCTCGTCATCTGTGCAACCCGTCTGGTGTTGCTGGCCCATCATCCGAGCGACGTGGTCGCAGGCGCGCTGGTTGGCACGATCGGCGCGATGTTCGTGCGCTACTGGTTCGCAGCGCGGCGGCTCGGCTTTGCGATCCACCGCGACGGCACAATTCTGCCGCTGGTAGGGCCTTCCTCGGGACGCCTCAAAAGGGTTGCCCGGGGCGCATTCGCCCCATAAAAGCGGACGCCGCGCAGGCCTGACGGAACCGGTTCCGGTTCAGGTCCGTGCAAGCCGATCCAACCCCAGCCCAACCGATGAGTGCCGATTTGCCTTCTTCCGACCAAGCCGCGGTCGCCGTTTCCATCGTTGTGCCCGTGCGCAACGAGGCCGACAACGTCGCGCCGCTGATTACGGAAATCACGGCCGCGCTGGATGGCCGCTGGGCCTATGAGATCATTTATGTCAATGACGGCTCGACGGATGCCACCGCCGAGCGGCTGGCCGCACTGATGAAGGTGCATGGCAACCTCCGGCAGCTCCGGCATGACAAATCCTCCGGACAATCGGCGGCGGTGCGCAGCGGCGTTCGCGCGGCGCGCGGCGCCATCGTGGCGACGCTCGACGGCGACGGACAGAACAATCCGGCGTTTCTGCCGGATCTGGTTGCGGCGGTCGAAAGCGGCGGCGGCCGCATCGGGCTTGCCGCGGGGCAGCGGGTCGGGCGCAAGGACACCGGTTTCAAGAAGATGCAGTCGCGGATCGCCAATGCCGTACGCAATGGAATCTTGCGCGACGGCACCCGCGACACCGGCTGCGGGCTGAAGGCCTTTCCGCGCGAGGTCTTCCTGTCGATGCCTTATTTCGAAGGGTTGCATCGCTTTCTGCCGGCGCTGGTGCGCCGCGAGGGTTTTGGCATCGCTTACGTCGATGTGATCGACCGCCCGCGCCATTCCGGCGTATCAAATTACGGCTTCTTTGACCGGCTATGGATCGGGATCATGGATCTGGCCGGCGTCTGGTGGCTGATCCGCCGCAAGAAGCCGACGCCCGTAGCGACCGAGGTGATCTGATGCTGATTCAATACGGGCAGGCGCTCGGCGATTACCTTTACGACGTCTTCGTCGCCAAGTTCGATTTCTGGCTGGCGTTCGGCCTGGTCGCGCAATTGTTCTTCACCGCGCGCTTCCTGGTGCAGTGGATCTCGAGCGAGCGCGTCGGGCAAAGCGTGGTGCCGATGGCGTTCTGGTTCTTCTCGATGGGCGGCGGGATGATGACGCTGGTCTACGGTATCGCCAAGCGCGAACCCGTCATCATCCTCGGCCAGTCATTGGCCACCATCATCTACATCCGGAACATCATGCTGATCGTGAAGAATCGCGCCAGCGCGTCGAAGACGCTGGATCGCTAACCGCTGCGTCCCGCGGCCGGTGCGGGCAGCGCCGCCATATCGCTTTCGGAAGAACGATAGGCCGCCAGTTCGCCGGCGGCGTCGAGCACGGGGTAGGCGACCGAACAGATATGGGAGTGGATCCGCCGGAGATCGCGCAGCACGTCGAGATGAAGCGAGGTGGTCTCGATGGTCTCGGGCCGGCCCTCGCGCAGCCGGTCGAGATGCCGCTCGGTGGCGGCAAGCTCGGCGTTGCGTAGCGCGGCCTTCTCCGCCAGCAACTTGCGGGCTTCATTGACGTCGCCGGACATGAAGACGCCGAACGCGATCCGTAGCGAATCCATCGTGCGCTTGTGGAAGGCCGAGAGCTCTTCGGCGCCCTCGGCTGAGAACTGGAACCGGCGCTTGATCTTCTTGGTCGCAAGCTCGCTCAAATTCTTGTCGATAATGTCGCCGATATGTTCGAGGTTGATGGCGAAGGAGACGATCTCCATCGCCCGCTGTCCCTCGCGTTCATCGAGGCTGCCGCGGGTGAGCTTGGTGACATAGAGCTTGATCGCCTCGTCGAGGCTGTCGACGCTGTTGTCCATCTGTGAGACCTGGTCGACCAGCGCCCGGTCGTTGGTCATCATCGCCGCCATCACCTTGCGCAGCATGACCTCGACATGGTCGCCCATATGCAGCGTTTCACGCGCGGCGTCCGCCAGCGCCAAAGAAGGGGTCTCCAGCGCGCTCTCGTCGAGATAGCGCGGCCGCAGCGGGTCGGTCTCCCGGACGCGCGTCGGCAGCAGTTTTTTCAGCAGCCGCGCGATGCTGTCGAGCAGGCCGATAAAAAGCAGCGCCATCACGACGTTGAACGCGATGTGGAATTGCGCCGTGGCCTTGGCGGGGTCCGGCTGCCACGATTGCAGCAGATCCGCGATCGGGTTCAGGAACGGAGCCACCAGTGCGATGCCGATCACCCGGTTGGCGAGATTACCCAGCGGCAGGCGGTAGCTGGCGGGGTTGTCGCGGCGGGCGCCTTCGACAATCGGATTGATCGCGCTGCCGAGGTTGGCGCCGAGCACCAGCGCCAATGCCGCCACCGGCGTAATGAAATGCGCAAATGCCAGCGACATCACCAGCAGCACGCTGGCGACGCTGGAATGCACCACCCAGGTGACGACGGCACCGACGACGATGCAGAGCACGGGATCGCCGGTGATGGCGTTCATGAACACACGCATGCCCGGCGCGTTTTCGGCCGGCGCCAGCGTGTCGAGCAGGATATGCAGCGCCAGCAGCATTAGCCCAAGCCCGATCGAGACGCGGCCGATATCCTTGATGCGCGAGCGCGGCCCGGTGCGGAAGGCGACCAGACCGATGATAAACAGGACGGGGGCGACGGCGGCGATTTTGAACGACAGGATCTGCACGATCAGCGTGGTGCCGACATTGGCCCCGAGCATGATGGCAAGCGCCGGCACGAGGCTGACCAGGCCTTCCGACGTGAACGAGCTCGTGATCAGCGCCGTCGCGGTGCTGCTTTGGAGCAGCGCCGTCAGACCGAGGCCGGTCGCAAAGGCGGTGAAGCGGTTGTTGAGCCCCTTCGCCAGCAATTGACGCAGGTCAGGGCCGAACGCGCGCAGGATTCCGCTGTGGACCATGTGCAGGCCCCACAGCAGCAGCGCAACGCCACCCATCAGGTCGAGAAGAACGACGGTTCCCATGCGAATAGTTTCCGGCAGCGCGAGTCGAAAGTTCAGGCTATCGCCAAAAGGCCGCGGATCAACCCTTTAATTTGCCGAAAATTGCTGACGTGGCCGTGGCTGAGAAGTGCCGGCAGGAGGCAAAGGCAGCTATCGATGGCGCGATCGGCGTGGCTTGCCGAACCCGCGAGCGTGTCTGCACGAGCGCAGGGTAAGCAGAGCTGGAAAACAACCGCTACATTTCGATTACATTGCGATCGGTTCCGCTAGGCCAATTCCAACAATTCTTCTGTAAACGAGAGACACCAGTTTTCTCGATCAGGGCCAGGGGCAAAGATGTTAGCGAATCGCCGCAGAAGCGAACGTCGTGTGTGCAGAAACTTTGCGAAGATACAGTTTGGGACCGGCGGGTTGCCGCGCGACTGCATGATCACGGACGTGTCGGACGGCGGAGTGAAGATTATCGCCGAATATCCGGAGATTCCCCCCGAGTTCACCGTGATTTTCTCGACCGGTCAGCGGCCGCGCCAGTGCAAGCTCGCATGGCGGATCGGCTGCGAACTCGGCGCTCAATTCGTCGACTAGTAAAGGAATGCGGCGAGGCCGGGAGCCCGGTTCGCAGCCGCGTGGCCGATGCTAAACAGGCCATTGCGGCCGCCCATTACCGTAAAGACGGCCTGCTTAACCCGAATTTAGGGTTAAGCTGTGAGCATTCTGGACAGTCGCCGACGCGGGTCCAGTAAATGTTCCAGAAATTGTTCCAACCATCTGAATTCGCGCGACTTCTTGCGTGTACATCATCCGCGGCGATTCTCGCACTGGGGCTTAGCGGCTGCCAGACCGCGGTTACGTCGTCGGATGTCACGGGCTCGCTCGGTGAGAAAGCCGAAACCAGCCGCGCCGCCGACCCGCGCCGCGACGTTGAGGTTTTCGAGGCGCGCTATCGCGCCAACCCGAAGGATGCCGACGCGGCCCTGCAATACGGCAAGGCGTTGCGCGCCACCGGACAGAAGTCGCAGGCGGTCGCGGTGCTGGAGCAGGCGACCATCGCCCATTCCAGCAACAAGGCGCTGCTCGCCGGCTACGGCCGCGCGCTCGCCGACAATGGCAATTTCCAGCAGGCCTTCGACGTGCTCGGCCGCGCCCACACCCCCGACAATCCGGATTGGCGGATACTCTCAGCGCAAGGTGCGGTGCTCGACCAGCTCGGCCGGTTCGAGGAAGCGCGGCAGTATTATTCGAGCGCGCTGAAGATCACGCCCGACCAACCGTCGGTGCTTTCCAATCTCGGCCTGTCTTACGTGCTTTCAAAGGACCTGCCGAAGGCGGAGGAGACGTTGCGCCGCGCCCATAGCCGTGCGGCCAACGACGCGCGCGTGCGGGCCAATCTGGCGCTGGTGGTCGGCCTGCGGGGCAACACGGCCGAGGCTGAGAAGATCGCGAAGGCCGACCTTCCGCCCGAGGAAGCGGCCGCCAACGTCGCGCAGTTGAAGCTCATGCTGTCGCGCAAGGAGAATGCGCGCGCCGAGATGGGCGGCAAGATGCCGGGCGCTGCGTCCGGGCGCTCGAATTGACCGCGGGCGAACGGGCGGAGGCGTGAGCCGTCCCGTTGCCCGCCGCGCCTTAGCGGCTGCCGCCGGCGCGAAGCTTGTTGATGATCGGCATGATCGGCGCCAGCAGCGAACCGCGTGATCTCTTGGTCACGGCGTGACCCGTCAGGCGTTGCGCCATCTGCAGGAACATCGTGGTGGTGCGATGACCGGCGGAGATTTGCTGGATCATCTGGCCGTTATTGGCCGCCGTGCCGAACATCTTTGAATCGAACGGGATGGTCGCGATGGGCTGGCCCTCGATCGCCTTGGCGAATTCGCGCGGCGTGATTTCCGGGCGCTTGTGCATCCCGACCTGGTTGAGACAATAGAGCGGGGGCCGGTCGTTGGGCCGGGCTGCCTTGAGCACGTTCAGCATGTTCTTGGCGTTGCGCATGTTGGCGAGATCAGGTTCGGCAACGATCAGAATATCGTCCGCGCCGACCAGCGCGCGCTTGGTCCATGCCGACCATTGATGCGGGACATCGAGCACGATGCAGGGGGTGGTCATGCGCAGCGTATCGAAGATCGCATCGAAGGCGTCCGCACCGAAATCGTAGACCTGTTCGAGCGTCGCAGGGGCTGCCAGCAGACTGAGACGCTCGGAGCATTTCGCGAGCAGGCGCTCCATCAGCGCGCTGTCGGGCCGATCCTGCTGGAACAGCGCGTTGGCGATGCCCTGTATCGGGTCCTGGTTGTAGTCGAGGCCGGCGGTGCCGAACGCCAGATCGAGGTCGATCACGACGGAATCCAGCGCCAGGTCGCGTGCGATGGCCCAGGCCACATTGTGCGCCACCGTGGATGAACCGACGCCGCCCTTGGCGCCGACGACAGCAACCATCCGACCGACCGCGACGGCTTCGGACGAGGAAAACAGGCTGCAGATCGCGCGCACCACATCGAGGGTTTCGACCGGCCCGACCACGTAGTCGCTGACGCCGCGACGCACCAGTTCGCGATAGGGCGTGACATCACTGGCGCTGCCGATCACGACGACCCTTGTGCCGGCGTCGCAGACGGTGGCGAGTTCATCGAGACCGTCGAGCATGTCGCTGGACCCTTCGGTTTCCAGCATGATCACGTTCGGCGTCGGGGCCTTGTGGTAGGCATCGATGGCGGCGGCGATGCCGCCCATATGAACGGACAGGTGAACCTTGCCAAGGCGGCGGTCTTCGCTGGCCGACCGCACGGTTGTGGCGGTCGCGGCCGATGCGCAAAAGGCCTGCACCGATACGCGCGGCGCCGGCGAAATGTATTCATCGGCGGGCCGCGTAAGGTCGTGCTCTTGTTCGGAGTCTTTTCGGGACCGGCTGATCATTTACCTGTATCGCTCAGTTTGGCTTTGTCGGATTCGGGATAGGTGGTGGTGGTCGACACACCCTTGCGGTATTTTTCGAAGGCCGCGTTGCGACGCATCGTGTAGGCGGGGGTTTCGGGCCGCGGCTGCTCGAGGTCCGCCGGGTTGTCGATCATTGCGGCGAGGTTGCGTTGGGTGGCGCAACCAAAATTGTGGTACGGCCGGTTTTCATTGTAACCGGTGTCGTAGATGTTGGGACCGAGGTCCTCCGGCCACAGGCCGCAGGGGCCGGCCACCGCGGAGATCTTAGGATAGATCAGCTTGATGGTCGGAAGCGTTTGTGGGCTATCCGGTTGATAATGACGCAGCCTGATCGCGCTTGACGGCACGCCACCCGCGGTCAGCATCGCGCGGATTTCCTGGTACGTTGCCTCGGCCGCGCGGGCATTGGCGGTGTTGACCGGCACGTCGGCGATGATCGCGCCGGTGCCTTCGCGGGCCCAGGTCTGGGCCAGTCCCATGACATCGTTGCGCTGCGGGGCCGAGAGGCCGCCGCGGGCGTGCCCGACGAAAATGACGATCGAGCGGTTACCTTCCTGAACGGCGATCGGATGCCGCTGACGGTAATCGGTGGGAACGGTCGCGGTCACGATCTCGCCGGTCTGCTGGCAGGCCCCCAGCGCAGCGGACAGGCCGATCAGCGCGCCGAGCATTCGCCAGCTGTGACGGCGATCGACCTTCGTTTGGGTTGTCATCGTTCTGTCCTCACCCCGTCCGTGGAGCCGTGCCGTCTCAGTCAATGATGAAGCCGAAATTGCCCTCATAGGCGCCGACCGGCCCGACGCGGGCGGCAAGGCCATAGATCCGGTTGATGCGGGCCAGCAGCGTCGATTGGGAATCGGACGCCGGTGCAAACCCGTCATCGGGGCGTGACAATTCCTTCTGCGCAACCGCGCGGACCACATAGGGCGTGACGAGAACCATCAATTCTGTCTCGTTGTTGACGAAGTCCTGGCTGCGGAAGAGGGCGCCCAGGATCGGAAGCTGGTTGACGCCTGGCAATCCGTTGACCGCCTGCTTGGTCTGCTGCTGGATCAGGCCGGCCATCGCCATCGAACCGCCGGAGGGGATTTCCAGCGTGGTCTCGGCGCGACGGGTCCTGATCGAGGGAATCGTCAGCGCAGCGCCGTTCTGGTTCAGGGTGATGGCATTGTCGGTCGACAGTTCGGAGACTTCGGTCATCACCCGCAGGCTGATCCGTCCTTCGCTCAGCACGACAGGCGTGAAGTTCAGCGAGATGCCGAATTTCTTGTACAGGATCTGCGTCGTACAGATATGCGTGACCGGATCGCAGGAATAACCGGCGGGGATCGGAAATTCGCCGCCGGCGATGAAGGTCGCGGACTCGCCGGATATCGCCGTCAGGTTCGGTTCTGCCAGCGTGCGGACCACGCCGGCGGATTCCATCGCGCGCATGGTCGCGGTGACCGTCGGCAGTCCCTTGAGGATGCTCGAGGCGGCGAGGCCATTGTCAGCCACCAGCGGACGGCCGTAGGCGGTGAAGGGATTGCTGTTGTTGAAGTTCACGACCGCGGTGCCGTAATTCATGCTGGCACTGAGATCGACGCCCATCTGCTTGATGATGTCGCGTCGCACTTCGGAAACGTTGACCTTCAGCATCACCTGGTCGCGGCCGCGGACGGCGATCGAATTGACGACCTTGTCGGCACTGCCGACCAGCCGCGCGGCGAGGTCGCCGGCCTGCTGCGCCTCGATCGGGCTCGACACCGAGCCTGTCAGGATGACGCCGTCACCGACGCCTTCGATATTGATCCCCGGCAGCGTTTGCCGGAGCGCCGCCCGCACACCGTTGAGGTCGCGCTTGACCGCGATGTCGTAGGAGCCGACCTGCTGGCCGTCGGCATCGAAGAACACCACGTTGGTCTGACCGACCGCAGCGCCGATGATATAGGCGCGCTGCGCCGAACGAATGACGGCGTTGGCGATCTTGGGATCGGCGACAAGTACATCCTTCACGTCGCGCGGCAGGTCGACCACCACGGACTTGCCTACGCCGAGGGAGAGGAAGCGTTGCTTGACCGAGCCGATGGCAGAAGTCGTCACCGGATCCTGGCCTGAATCCTTCGACAGCTCCCTGGCCAGCTCCTTGTCGAGCTCGGCCGCTACGACAGATGCCAACGGGCTGAGCGCCAGCGTGGCGATGGCCGAAAACAACAAGGCCCCGACCGCAGCCGTTCGCATCGCTGACTGATTACCCCCGAACTTCATTCCCCGCGTCCTTTCGGTCACTTCTGTGCCGTCGATTGGCTCGCAATGCCGTAGCGAACCACGTTGATGCTTGAGCCCCGCTTCGGGGCATGGTCGTCGGATCCGATGAAACTGTTGCTGGAGCTCGAGGCCGTCCAGGTCTGCCATTGCAGATCCCCGGGGTTCACCGACTGGCCAAGGCCGATTCCGGATTTGGCGATGAGAATGTCCGTGGTCGGCAGTTGCGCGACCGGCTCGGCAGCGGCGGGTTTCTCGTCCGATCCGCGGGCGAGATAGGCCGCAACGCCGCCCGCACTGAGCGCGTTGGCTAGACCTACGGTACGGGCAGCATTCATACGCTTTACTGTCTACTCTTACGCTGGGCGCCATCATCCGCATGGCGTCGATCGCCGTCCCACCCGGCATGACTAACGGGGCAATGGTATAAGGGAACTTGAGGGGTGAATGATTTGCGGGCGAGAACGGCGGGATTCGCCGTCATGGTGAACGCGCGGTTAGTGTCCGCGCCTGCAAGAATACGGGTTTCTACGGATAAGACCGTCGCGGCACGCGCCGCATCCGCCGCTGTGCAGCAGCGGATCGCGGAGATTGTTTGCAGAAATCGCGGCGCTGGTTGGCGGCCTTCAACGCCATGAAGCGCCGGTCAAGATCGGCCTTGAGGTCATCGACATCTCGAGCCCGATGTGAAGCCGCAGCGTCAGGCCGCCCGGCGCCGGGCGATCGCTGCCGCAGGGAATGACGAGGCTCGCACAGCCCACCCGGGCTTTGGCGTCGCGGCCTTAGGTGCCAGTCTGGTTTCGGATTTTGCGGTCTGGACGGTCGGGCGTTCGAAAAACTCAGGCGTTCGCGCCATCAAAGACGTTTTGCCGCAGCCACGACAGATGGCCAAAACACCGCCGGCCGGCGGGGGCGGGGCCGGTTTAGTTACTCACAGAATACAGAAGTCGGCCGTCAACCCCTTGACCCGGCTCGCCAGTCGGATTGTGATACGGCACAACTACCAGTCGCCGCACGTTGAGGGGCCTGCCGCGACCTTCGATCCCTGTCCGACCCGTATTGCGTGTCAAACTGTCGGGTCAGATTGGCGCTTTTTTGGGCGAGGGATCATCGGGTTGGCCCAACAGCGTTCGAGAACGACAAGCCAACGTTCCCGCACGACCCCTGAAAGGCCTTGCCCATGAAACGCGTATCCCTGGTTCTCACCCTTGCCGTTGCCGCCGGCCTTTCGGTCCAGGCCGCCTCGGCGCAAACCCTCAAAACGGTCAAAGACCGTGGCATGCTTTCCTGCGGCGTCAGCCAGGGATTGCCGGGGTTCTCGTCTCCGGACGACAAGGGCAACTGGACCGGGCTGGATGTTGATATTTGCCGAGCGATCGCAGCTGCGGTCTTCAACGATCCGAGCAAGATCAAGTTCGTGCCGCTGTCGGCCAAGGATCGCTTCACCGCGCTGCAGTCCGGCGAAATCGACGTGCTGTCGCGCAACACCACCTGGACGCTGTCGCGCGATACTTCGCTCGGCGCCAATTTCACCGGCGTGACCTATTATGACGGCCAGGGCTTCATGGTGAAGAAGGCGCTGAAGGTGAATTCCGCGCTGGAATTGAACAGCGCGTCGGTCTGCGTGCAGCAAGGCACCACCACCGAGCAAAATCTGGCCGACTACTTCAAGGGCAACAACATGAAGTACGAGGTGATCGCATTCGGCACCAACGACGAGGCCGTCAAGGCCTATGAGTCCGGGCGCTGTGACGTCTTCACGACAGACGTGTCCGGCCTTTATGCCGATCGTTTGAAACTCGCGAACCCGGCCGATCATGTCGTGCTGCCGGAAGTGATTTCGAAAGAGCCGCTCGGCCCGATGGTGCGCCATGGCGACGACCAGTGGTTCGACATCGTGAAATGGACACTTTACGCGATGATCACGGCGGAAGAGCTGGGCATTACCCAGAAGAACGCCGATGAGATGGCGAAATCGGACAAGCCGGAGATGAAGCGGGTATTCGGCACCGATGGCAATCTTGGCGAACAGCTCGGCCTGACCAAGGATTGGGTCTCGCGGATCGTGAAGGCGGTCGGCAATTACGGCGAGTCCTTCGAGCGCAATGTCGGCGCCGGCTCCAAGCTTGGAATTGCCCGCGGCATCAACGCGCTTTGGAGCAAGGGGGGTATCCAGTACGCGCCGCCGATTCGCTGATCGCCAGCGGAGGGCTGCGGCGATGGCCATCGAACCCCGAAAACCACCGTCGCAGTTGCTCCCAAAACTGCAGAGGGCGCTGGGTGGCAGCGCGGGCTGGAGCGGTTTTGTCATCCAGCTCGTGTTCGTCGCCGCACTGGCCTGGATCGCCTACGAGATCGTCGCCAATGCCCGCGCCAATCTGCAGGCGCAGCGGATCACCGCGGGCTTCGGCTTCATGGTCAACACCGCAGGTTTTGACGTCAGCCAGAACCTGATTGCGTATTCAGGGTCCGACAATTACATCCGCGTTTTCCTGGTCGGCCTGCTCAATACGCTGCTGGTCTCGGTGATCGGAATCTTCTTCGCCACCGTGATTGGTTTCCTGGTGGCGCTCGGCCGCCTGTCGCCGAACTGGCTGCTGTCGCGCATCGCCGGCGGCTATGTCGAGCTGATCCGCAATCTGCCGCTGCTGTTCCAGATCCTGTTCTGGTATCTGGCGGTGCTGGCTGCGCTGCCCAATCCCAGGCAGAGCATCTCGGTGCTCGACACCTTCTTTCTCAGCAATCGCGGCTTGGTAATCCCCAAGCCGATCGGCGAGCCGGGTTTCGAACCGTTCGTCATCGCGTTGCTGATCGCGATCGTCGCTGCGATCGCGTTGTGGCGCTATTCCCGGCGTCTGCTGTTCCAGAGCGGCAAGGTGATCAAGGTCTGGCCCTATGCGCTGGGCCTGGTGATCGTTCTTCCGCTCCTTGCGACGCAAATCTTCGGCCCGCCCGTAAAGTTTGAAATACCGGCCCTGAAGGGCTTCAACTTTTCCGGTGGCTCACGGGTCATTCCGGAATTCGTCGCCCTGACACTGGCGTTGTCGACCTACACCGCCGCCTTCATCGCCGAAATCGTGCGCGCCGGCATCTTGTCCGTTCACAAGGGGCAGATGGAAGCCGGCTCCTCGCTTGGGCTGCAGCGGGGCTCGGTGCTCCGGCTGATCGTGATCCCGCAGGCCTTGCGCGTGATCCTGCCGCCGCTGACCAACCAGTATTTGAACTTGACCAAGAACTCCACGCTGGCGGTGGCGATCGGCTATCCTGACCTGGTCTCGGTGTTTGCCGGCACCACGCTGAGCCAGACCGGGCAGGCGATCGAAATCATCGGCATCACTATGGGCGTCTACCTCGTGATCTCGCTGGTCACGAGCGCGATCATGAGTTTCTACGGATGGCGTATCGGCCGGAGTATGGGGTGATGAGCGAGACCACACCATCCGTTTTCGTGCGCGGGGAACTCGTCGGCGAGCGTCCAGCACCGATCAAGACCACCGGCTTTGTCGGCTTCCTGCGCACGCGGCTGTTCAATTCGCCGACCAACGTCCTGATCACGATCGTCAGCGCGTTGCTGCTCTGGTTCGTCGCCGTGCCCGCGCTGAGATTCGTGCTGATCGATGCGGTCTGGACCGGCAACGACCGCACCGCGTGTCTCGCCAAAAACGCCGGAGACGTGGTTGGCGCCTGCTGGCCGTTCATTCAGGCGAAAATCGGTCAGTTCATTTACGGCTTCTATCCGGAGCCCGAGCGCTGGCGGGTCAATCTGGTCTTCCTCATGGCCGCGATCCTGCTGCTGCCGCTGCTGATTCCCCGGGCGCCGGCCAAGGGCCTCAACGCCGGACTGTTCTTCATCGCATTGCCCGTCATCGCGTTCTTCCTGCTGCATGGCGGCGGATTGCGCGGCCTCGGTGTCAGCTGGACCGCCGGGCTTTTGTCGGGGTTCAACGACAGCATCGGCGACAGCGGGCGTAAGCTGGCCGCCGCGGGTGAGGCGACGGCGGTGATCGGACCGCTGCTTTGGCTGCTCGGTCAACTGATCGTGCTGCTCTCGACGATGGTTTCCTGGCTGCTGTTGCCGCTGACCTGGCTGCGCGACCATGTTCAGGCTTTTGGCAGTCCGCTGTGGGCCGATTTCGCATTGACCACCATCATCGTCTCCGCCCTGGTGTTCTGGTTCACTGGCGGCTTGCGCGCCGGCTCACGTCCTCTGATCACCTGCCTTGCGATCTTCGCCGGCATTGGCATCGTCATCGCGGTCATGGGACTGGACCGTGGTGGCTTGCCCGTTGTCGATACGCGGCTATGGGGCGGGTTGCTGGTCACACTGGTGGTGGCGGTCACCGGCATCGTCGCATCGATGCCGATCGGCGTTGCGCTCGCGCTCGGCCGGCGCTCGTCGATTCCGCTGATCCGGATTTTCTCGATCGCCTTCATCGAGTTCTGGCGCGGCGTTCCGCTGATCACGGTGCTGTTCTTCGCAACCTATATGTTGCCGCTGTTCGTTCCGGCGGGGTTCACCATCGACGGATTGGTGCGCGCCCTGATCGGGATCGCGCTGTTCACCGGCGCCTACCAGGCGGAAAACATTCGCGGCGGCCTGGCGGCGATCCCGCGCGGGCAGGGCGAGGCGGCGAGCGCGCTCGGCCTGTCCTGGGCCAAAACGACCGGGCTCATCGTGATGCCGCAGGCGTTGCGCCACGTCATCCCCAGCCTCGTCAACAGTTTCATCGGCCTGTTCAAGGACACCTCGCTGGTCTCGATCGTCGCGCTGTTCGATCTCCTGGGATCGTTGCGCGCGTCGTTTTCCGATCCAAACTGGTCGACGCCGACCACGTTGTTCACCGGCTTTGCGTTCACCGGGATCATCTACTTCATCTTCTGCTTTGGCATGTCGCGCTATTCGCTGTTCGTCGAGAACAGGCTGAACGCGCATCGCCGCAATTGAGTGAATGAGCATGAGCACAGATCAGATCGTTGGCATCAAGGCTCTCAACAAATGGTACGGGGACTTTCACGTCCTGCGTGACATCAACCTCGGTGTCGCCAAGGGAGAGCGCATCGTCATTTGCGGTCCCTCAGGCTCGGGCAAGTCGACGCTGATCCGCTGCATCAATGCGCTGGAGGAATTCCAGGAAGGCGAGATCGTCGTCGAGGGCATCGAACTTGGGCCTAATTTGCGGCGCGTCGACGAAGTCCGGCGCGAAGTCGGCATGGTGTTCCAGAGCTTCAACCTGTTTCCGCATTTGACCGTGCTGGAGAACTGCACGCTGGCGCCGATCTGGGTGCGCAATATCCCCAAGAAGGACGCCGAGGCGACCGCGATGAAATATCTGGAGCGGGTCAAGATCCCGCACCAGGCCAGCAAATATCCGGGGCAGATGTCAGGCGGTCAGCAGCAGCGCGTGGCGATCGCCCGCGCGCTGACCATGAACCCCAAGGTCATGCTGTTCGACGAGCCGACCTCGGCACTCGATCCGGAAATGGTCAAGGAAGTGCTCGACACCATGGTCGATCTCGCCAATGAAGGCATGACCATGCTGGTCGTCACGCACGAAATGGGGTTCGCGCGCGAAGTCGCCAATCGCGTCGTGTTCATGGACGCAGGCCAGGTGATCGAATCCAACACGCCGGAAAACTTCTTCGCCAATCCGCAGCACGCGCGGACCAAATTGTTCCTCAGCCAGATATTGCGGCATTAGCTTCGTAGGGTGGGCAAAGCGAAGCGTGCCCACCATCAAGATACGATATCTGGATAGATGGTGGGCACGGCGCCAATGCGCCTTTGCCCACCCTGCGATTTCGCGCCCGCCTCACACCTTCTCGAACGGCAGATCGACCTTCGGGCGCTTCTCCAGCCATTCCGGCACCGGCAGATTCTTAGCTCGCATGAAAGCCGGATTGAACAGCTTTGACTGATAGCGGCCGCCGGAATCGGCCAGGATGGTCACGATGGTCTTGCCGGGCCCAAGCTGCTTGGCGAGCTGGATCGCGCCCGCGATGTTGACGCCGGTGGAGCCGCCGAGACAAAGGCCCTCGTGCTCGGTTAGGTCGTAGATCACCTTTACGGCTTCCTCGTCCGAGATCAGAAAGGCGTCGTCGACCTTCGCGGTCTCGATGACCGGCGTGACGCGCCCGAGTCCGATGCCTTCGGTGATCGAGTCTCCCGGTGTTGATTTGGCCGTGCCGTTCTTGAACAGCTCGTACATCGCAAAGCCATGGGGATCGGCGCAGGCGTTGACGATGCCCGGATGCTTTTCCTTCAGATAGCGGCTGGTACCGGCCAGCGTGCCGCCGGTGCCGACCGAGCAGATGAAGCCGTCGATCTTGCCGCCGGTCTGCTGCCAGATCTCGGGGCCGGTCGATTCGTAGTGCGCCTTGGCGTTATCGAGGTTGTTCCACTGATCGGCGAACAGCACGCCGTTCGGCTCGCTCTTGCGCAGCTGCGCGGCGAGCCGTCGTCCGACGTGCTGGTAGTTGTTCGGATTGGAGTACGGCAGCTGCGGCACTTCAATCAGTTCCGCGCCGCATAGCCGCAGCATGTCCTTTTTTTCCTGGCTCTGGGTCTCCGGGATCAGGATCATTGTCCGGTAACCACGCGCGCTGGCTACGACGGCAAGACCGATACCGGTATTGCCCGCGGTCGACTCGACCACGAGGCCGCCGGGCTTGAGGTCGCCGCGCTTCTCGGCTTCCAGGATCATCCATTTGCCGGCGCGGTCCTTCACCGACTGGCCGGGATTCATGAATTCGGCCTTGCCGAGAATGGTGCAGCCGGTCGCTTCGGAAGCGTGCTTGAGCTTGATGAGCGGCGTGTTGCCGATCGCTTCGATGACGTCTTTGTTGAAGGTCATTTGGAATTGCCGGTTTGCTTTGCCTATTCGTTGAGCGAACCCTAAAGGACCGCCGCTGGGCATACAAGCCAGCGCTTAAGTCGCCGCCGGGCATCCGGATTTGCGAACACCACCTGACGCGCCTCGATATTTCGCTGACGGCATCAGGTTCGGCCAGGGCGCGCGGAAATTGCTTCGCCAGATCGCGAGCGCCTTGGCATAATCTTGCCCGGAAAAGCGCTTGCGGATGACGGGAAAAGCGAGCCGTTCGCCGAGCGAGGCGACGGTTGCTGAGGAAGGCGACAAAGTTCACGGAGCCGTTGATGACAATGTGACTGTGTCCGCCAGGCCGGAGTTCGCGGTCAATGACTGGATAATGCTTCGATAGGATCGAGGCCGCAGCATTGCCGGCGATTCCTTTCCGACACCAGGCGACCCGCATTTGTCCCCTTCGTGGAAGCTGCGCAGGGAGTTCCCGGAGTATCGAATCGGCCGCAGGCGCGTTTTCATGCGCGAAGATGGATTTGGGCTGTGGGAATAGCGGAAAAAACCCGTGAAATCTTCGTAAGGTTTGGACGATCCGACATCATCCCGATCGCGTTCCAAGGCCGATAAAATAAGGCTAACTTGCACTTTTGATCGCCGATTGGCGCGCTGGCGCCAGCGATCGTCGGGATGGTTCCGGGACTGTCCGCGCCCTGATCGCAAGGGTAGTATGACGGCTCGGTTCCAACGGAAGCATCACCCCCGTGAACGGGTCGCAGACCACTCAAACAAGCGTTCATCGCGGGCCACGCCGGAATTTGCCCGGTGGAGAACCGGTGTGACCCAGCGAATACCGGGGGCTGTGGTTGAAGGCTGGCGAATGCGGTTTCCAGGTGTAAGCCGGTTGGCGCGGTCGTTCGCGGTCGTAGGGCTGGTCGCCAGTTCGGCGGGCTGCATCCTGACCAAGGATCTGCCCGATCCCGCGCTCGACGTCCCCGACGGCTACAAGGCCGCCCGCCTGACCAAGCCGCAGGACGCGCCGCCGACGCTCGATTGGTGGCGCGGTTTCCGCTCGCGGGAACTGACGACGCTGATGGAAGAGGCCCAGACCGTCAATCTGGACATTGCCGCCGCCACCGCACGCTTCGTGCAGGCCGATGCGCAGGCCCGGATTGCCGGCGCGGCGTTGCTGCCGAATCTGAGCGGCACTGGTTCGGAAAGCTATTCGCGCACCTCCGGCTCGAGCGCGAGCGGCCTGACCAATGGCGGCCGCGAGGTCGTCAACTATCAGTCCTCACTCAGCGCCAGCTATGAGCTCGATTTCTGGGGCAAGAATCGCGACGCCGCCCAGGCGGCGGAAGAGACCGCCGTTGCCAACCGCTTCGACCGCGACGTCATTGCGCTGACAACGCTGACCACGGTCGCCAACGCCTATTTCCAGGTGCTCGCGGCGCAGGACCGGATTCGCACCGCAGAGCGCAACATCGCCAGCGCGATCCGGATCCTCGATGCGATCAAGCAGCGGCTGCAGGCCGGCACCGGGAACGATCTCGACGTCGCCCAGCAGGAAACCGTCGTGGCCAACCAGCGCGCGCTGGTGCCGCCGCTGCGGCAAACGCTCGACCAGAACATCAACGCGCTGGCGACGCTGGTGTCGCGGCCGCCGGAATCGGTGCGCGTCATCGGCGGCACGCTGAACCAGATTGCCTCGCCCCGTGTCACGCCCGGACTGCCGTCGGAACTCCTGACGCAACGCCCCGACATCAGGCGCCAGGAAGCCCAGCTGGCATCCGCCACCGCCAATGTCGGCAACGCCCGTGCGCAGTTTTTCCCGAGCATTCAGTTGACCGGGCAGGGTGGCTATCAGAGCTCTGCACTGACGTCGCTGTTTCAGCCGCACGCAGCGTTCTTCAGCATGGTCGGCAGCCTGACCCAGCCGATCTTCGACGGCGGCAGGATCCTCGGCAATTTCGAATACACCAAGGCCCGGCAGGATGAACTGCTGCAGACCTATCGCAAGACGGTGGTGCAGGCCTTTGCCGATGTCGACAATGCGTTGATGTCGATCCGCCAGACCACGGAGCGGCTGCGGCTGCAGCGCGAGGTGGTGGCGTCCTCGCGGCGGGCGTTTCAACTGTCCGAGCAGCAATTGCGGGCCGGAACTGCCGACATCGTAACTGTGCTAAATACGCAATTGACGTTATTCCAGGCGGAAGATTCGCTGTCGCAGGCCCAATTGGCCCGGCTGCTCGCGATCGTCAGCCTGTATCAGGCGCTGGGGGGCGGCTGGGAGCCTAGGATGGAAAGGCCGGTCGATGCTCTTTAAGCCGGAGTCAGAGGAAGACGCCAAAACCCCTGAGGTACGCAAGCCGGGTTTCTGGTCGCGCGTGCTCAAGCGCATGGTGTCGTTGGCCGTGACGCTCGTGATCCTCGGCGGTCTCGGGTACATCGGCTGGTACGCGTTTCAGCCGAAGCCGGGTGGCGGCGGCGGCGGTGGTCGCGGCGGCGCGCGCCTCGATCTTCCGGTGCCGGTGCTGGCGGCGACGCCGCGCACCCAGGACGTGCCGGTTTATCTCGATGGCGTCGGCGCTGTCCGCGCGCTGAATAATGTTCTCGTGCGCGCCCAGGTCGACGGCAAGTTGATCTCGGTGAATTTCACCGAAGGCCAGGACGTCAAGAAGGGCGACGTGCTGGGTGAAATCGATCCGGTGATCTACCAGGCGCAATATGATCAGGCGGTTGCCAAGAAGGCGCAGGACGAAGCCCAGCTCGCCAACCAGAAGCTCGATCTCGCCCGCTACCAGCAGCTCGCGGCGTCCAACGCCGGATCGAAGCAGCAGGCCGATACGCAGCGCGCTTTGGTGGCCCAGCAGGAAGCGCTGGTGAAGGCCGACCAGGCCGCGATCGACAATGCGCAAGCCACCCTCGGTTACACCAAGATCATCGCACCCCTGTCGGGACGCGCCGGCCTGCGCCAGGTCGACCAGGGCAACATCGTCAAGGCGTCGGATGCGACCGGTCTCGTCATCATCACCCAGCTGCAGCCGATCGCGGTACAGTTCAGCCTGCCGCAGCAACAGATCGTGCGGGTCAATGCCGCCGCCGCCAAGGGCGCACTCGCCGTCGACGTCTTCGGCAATGACGGCGTCACCGTGGTCGACACCGGCACGCTGAAAGGCATCGACAACCAGGTCGACCCGACCACGGGAACGCTGAAACTCAAGGCGGAATTTCCCAACGCCAAATTCCAGCTCTGGCCGGGCCAATTCGTCAATGTGCGGCTGAAGGTCGAAACGCTCGACAAGGCGATCGTGGTGCCGACCTCAGCGGTCCAGCGCGGACCCGTCGGAACGTTCAGCTACGTGATAGGCCCTGGCGATATCGCAACCGCCAAGCCGGTGGTGGTGACGCAGCAAAACGAGCACGATGCCGTGATCGCGAGCGGGCTTTCGACCTCCGACCGCGTGGTGACCACGGGCTTTGCCAATCTGTCAGACGGCGCCAAGGTGCTGATCGGCACCGATGACCGGGCGCCGACCGCCGACCTCGCGCCGCGCAAGCGCAGCCGCAGCCCCGATGGCAAGGGTGGTCAGGGCGGCCAAGCCAAAGAAGGCCAGGCCAAAGACGGCGAACACCGCGGCAGGCGCGAACGCGGCGAGGGCGATCAAAAAGGACAGACCGGGCCGGCACCGGCAGGCCAACAATCGGGTGGGCCTGCGAAATCGCAGCCATGAGGACGCAACCATGAGCGTCTCCGAACCGTTCATCCGCCGGCCGATCGCGACCTCGTTGCTCGGGATCGCGCTGTTGATCGGCGGCGCGCTCGGCTACTGGGCGTTGCCGGTGTCGGCGCTGCCGCAGGTTGATTTCCCGACCGTGCAGGTCACGACGCAACTGCCGGGCGCAAGCCCCGACGTGGTGGCGTCGCTGATCACGGCGCCGCTGGAGCGTCAGCTCGGCCAGATCCCGTCGCTATCGTCGATGCAATCGACCAGTTCGTTCGGCGTCAGCCAGATATCGCTGCAGTTCGATCTCAACCGTGACATCGACGGCGCCACCCAGGACGTGCAGGCCGCGATCAATGCGGCGGCCGGCATCCTGCCCAAAAACCTGCCGTACCCACCGACCTATGCCAAGGTCAACCCGGCCGATGCGCCCGTCATGACGCTGGCGCTGACGTCGGACACCATTTCGCTGCGCGCGATGAGCGATATCGCCGACACGATTTTGGGCCAGCGGCTCAGCCAGATTTCCGGCGTCGGCCGCGTCGCGGTGCTGGGCGGGCTGAAGCCTGCGGTGCGGGTGCAGGCCGACCTTGCGCGGCTGGCTGCCTACGGCATTTCGATGGAGGATCTGCGCGCCGCCATTGCCGGGGCCAACGTCTCGGGCCCGAAGGGATCGCTCGACGGCGCGCAGCAATCCTACACCATCGCCGCCAACGACCAGATCGCGGCCGCGGAGGCCTACAAGCCGATCATCATCGCCTATCGCAATGGCGCACCGGTCACGATCGGCGACGTCGCCATCATCATCGACGGGCTGGAGAACGATCGCACCGGCGGCTGGTATCAGGGCACGCCGGCCGTCATCATCGACATCCAGCGGCAGCCCGGCGCCAATGTGATCGAGGTGGTGCGCCAGATCCGCGAGGAAATTCCGAAGGTGCAGCGCGCGATCCCGGCGGGCGTCAAGCTGACCATCGTCAGCGACCGCACCGTCACCATCCGCGCCTCCGTCCATGACGTGCAGTTCACGCTGATCCTTTCAGTGGTGCTGGTGACGCTGGTCGTGCTGCTGTTCCTGCGCTCGCTGCGCGCCACGCTGATTGCGGGAGTGGCGCTGCCGTTGTCGCTGATCACGAGCTTCGGGATCATGTATTTCGCGGGCTTCAGCCTCGACAATCTGTCGCTGATGGCGCTCACGATCGGCACCGGCTTCGTGGTCGACGACGCCATCGTGATGATCGAGAACATCGTCCGCCACATGGAAGACGGCGAGTCGGTCATGGAGGCCTCGCTGAAGGGCGCCAGCGAGATCGGCTTCACCGTGATTTCGCTGACGGTGTCGCTGATCGCGGTGTTCATCCCGCTATTGTTCATGTCCGGCCTGGTCGGCCGCATGTTCCGCGAATTCGCGCTGACGCTGACGATCGCGGTGGTGACGTCGGCGGTCGTCTCGCTGACGCTGACGCCGATGATGTGCTCGCGGCTGCTCAAGAACGTCCACGAGGAATTCGCCGTTCCGGGGCTCGCCGCCGTCAGCCGCTTCATCGATCGCACGGTAGAACTCTATCACCGCACGCTGCTGTGGGTGCTGCAGCGCCAGCGCGCCACGCTCGCCGTGACGTTCCTCACCATCGTCGCGACCCTGGTCATGTACGTGGTCGCGCCGAAGGGGTTTCTGCCGCTGCAGGACACGGCTTCGATCACGGCGGTGACCGAGGCCGGGCCCGACGTTTCCTTTGCCGAGATGCAAAGCCGGCAGATGGCGGCGGCCGCCGCGATCCAGGCCGATCCGGATGTGGTCGGCGTGGTCTCCGTGATCGGCGCAGGCTCGGTCAATCCGACCACCAATGTCGGCCGGCTGGTGATGACGTTGCGTCCGCGCGGCGAGCGGCACGACGACATCATGGTCGTGGTCAATCGGCTGAAGCAGCGCACGGCCTCGATCCCCGGCATGACCATCTATTTCCAGCCGGTGCAGGATGTGCAGATCTCGACCCAGTCGAGCCGCTCGCAATACCAGTATACGCTGACCGGCACCGATTCCGCCGAAGTGACCAAATGGGCCAACAGGCTCGTCGCCGAGATGCGGCGGGATCCGCTGTTCCGCGATGTCTCGTCGGAAGCGCAGGAGGGCGGCTTGCGCGCCGCGCTCGACATCGACCGCCAGCGCGCCGGCCAGCTCGGCGTCAGCCTGCAGGTCGTGACCGATACGCTGAACGACGCCTTTGCGCAGCGGCAGATATCGACCATCTACGGCCAGGCCAACCAGTACCGCGTGGTGCTGGAAGCCATGCCGATGTATCAGCGCGATCCTTCGATCCTCTCTAAGCTCTACGTGCCGGGTGTGGCGGCAACGCCGGGGAGCCCGGCCGGGCAGGTACCGATCTCGGCGATCGCGACGCTGACGCGCACCACCGCGCCGCTGGCGATTTCGCATCACGCACAATTCCCCGCCATCTCGCTCAGCTTCAACCTGGCGCCGGGTGAAGCGCTCGGCGACGCCGTCGAGGCGGTCAAGTCGATCGAAACCCGCATCGGCATGCCCGGCAGCATCGTCGGCGTCTATGCCGGCGACGCGGCCGAGTTCGCCAAATCGCTGGCCGGGCAGCCATGGCTGATCCTGGCTGCGCTGGTCACCATCTACATCGTGCTCGGCGTGCTCTATGAGAGCTACATCCACCCGATCACCATTCTCTCGACGCTGCCCTCGGCCGGCATCGGCGCCATTCTGGCGCTGATGCTGTGCGGCCAGGACCTGTCGGTGATCGGCCTGATCGGCATCATTCTTCTGATGGGCATCGTCAAGAAGAACGCGATCATGATGATCGACTTTGCCCTTGAGGCGGAGCGTCACAAGGGCATGTCTGCGAACGAAGCGATCGTGCAGGCCTGCCTGTTGCGCTTCCGCCCGATCATGATGACGACGCTGGCCGCCCTGTTCGGCGCGCTGCCGCTGGCGCTCGAAAGCGGCACCGGCGCGGAATTGCGTTTCCCGCTCGGCGTCTCGATCATCGGCGGATTGCTGCTCAGCCAGTTGCTGACGCTCTACACCACGCCCGTGATCTATCTGGCGCTCGACCGGCTCAACCGCAAAATCGACAAGGCGGTGCCGGAGCCGGGGCCTGCCGGGCCGCCGGTCGCCGGCGCCACCGAGGGGATGCAGTAATGGCATCGATCTCGATCTCGGAGCCCTTCATCCGCAGGCCGGTAGGCACCACGCTGCTGGCGATCGGGCTCTTTCTGGTCGGGGTCGTCGCCTACGTGTTTCTGCCGGTGTCGGCGGTTCCCAACGTCGATTTTCCGTCGATCCGGGTTTCCGCCACGCGCCCGGGCGCCGACCCCTCGATCATGGCGTCGACGGTTGCGGCCCCATTGGAGCGGCGGCTGGGGCAAATCTCGGGCATCGACCAGATCACCTCGACCAGTTCGCTCGGCACCACCAGCATCCAGCTGCAGTTCGCGATCGGCCGCAACATCGACCGCGCCGCGCGCGACGTGCAGGCGGCGATCAACGCCTCGCTGGCGGATCTTCCGAGCGACCTGCCGTCACTGCCGCGGTTCCGCAAGGCCAACCCGTCCGCGGCGCCCGTGTTCGTGCTGGCGCTGACCTCGAAGACGCTGACGACGAGCGCGATGTACGACGTCGCCGATACCGTGATCGCGCAGCGCATCTCGCAGGTGCCGGGAGTGGGCGAAGTCACCGTCAGCGGCGCGGATCAGCCCGCGGTACGGATCGCGCTCAACCCGGTCGCGCTGTCCAACGCCGGGATCGCGACCGACGAGGTCCGGCTGGCGATCGTCAATTCCAACCCGCTCGGCCCGGTCGGGATCTTCAACGGCGGCCGCCAGAGCGAGACGATCTCGACCAACAAGCAGATGCGCACGGCGGCCGAATTCCGCGACATCATCATCAAGAGCTCGGGGGGCAATTTCGTCCGCCTCTCCGACGTGGCCGAGGTGGAAGACTCCGTCCGCAACAGCCGTTCGATCGCCTGGTTCAACAAGCAGCCGGCGGTGCTGATCCAGATCACCAAGCAGGGCGACGCCAACGTCATCGATACCGTCGACCGGGTGAGGGCGCTGCTGCCGGAATTGCAGCAATGGCTGCCGGGCGGCGTCGAGATTTCGACGCTGGTCGACCGCACCGGCACCATCCGCGCCAGCGTGCTCGACATGCAATTTACGCTGCTGGCGACCGCGTTCCTGGTCATGGTGGTGGTGTTCGCCTTCTTGCGGCGGTTGACACCGACGATCGCCGCCGGCGTCTCGGTGCCGCTCGCGCTGGCCGGTACCTGCGCCGGGATGTGGCTTGCCGGTTTCTCGATCGACAATCTGTCGCTGATGGCGCTGGCGATTTCGGTCGGCTTCGTGGTCGACGACGCCATCGTGATGATCGAGAACATGTACCGCAATCTCGAGCAGGGCATGGCGCCGCTCGCCGCGGCACTGGAAGGCGCCAAGCAGATCGGCTTTACCGTGCTGTCGATCAGCCTGTCGCTGATCGCGGCCTTTACGCCGCTGATCTTCATGGACGGGATCGTCGGGCGGCTGCTGCGCGAATTCTCGTTGACGCTGACCTTTGCCATCGTGGTGTCGACCGTGGTCTCGCTGACGGTCACCCCGATGATCTGCGCGCATTTCATCAAGGAGGCGACTTCCGATCGTGCCACCTGGTTCGACCGGCTGGTCGAGGGCACGCTCTCGCGCACCGTGTCGTTCTACACCTGGACGCTGCGGCGGGTGCTGGAGTTTCCGTATCTTACCCTGGTCGTGTTCTTTGCCACCATCGCATTGACGGTGACGCTCTACATCAAGACGCCGAAGGGCTATTTCCCGACCGATGACAGCGGCTTCATCATCGGATCGACCCGTGCTTCCCCCGACATCTCGTTTCAGGCGATGCTCGGCCTGCAACAGCAATTGGCCGATATCGTCATGGCCGACCCTGCGGTCGCCGGTATCGGCTCCTCGCTTGGCAGCGGCGGCGGTCCCGGTGGCGGCGGCTCCAACCGCGGCACCATGTTCATCAGCCTGAAGCCGCCGGAGGAGCGGGCGGGGCAGTCGACTTCCGACGTGATCGATCGCCTGCGCCGGGCACTCTATCGCGTCGCGGGCATCCGCCTGTTCATGTTCGCCGCCCAGGATATAAGGACCGGCGGACGGCAGAGCGATTCCGACTATCAGTACACGCTGTCGAGCACCGACCTCGATCTGCTGCAGAAATGGGCCCCCATCGTCGGCAAGCGCATGGAGACCGTCGAGGGCATTACCGACGTGTCCTCTGACCGCGATCCCGGCGGGTTGCAATTGTCATTGGTGATCGACCGCAAGACGGCGTCGAGCTTGGGTGTTCGCGTCCAGGACATCGACAACGCCTTGAACAACGCGTTCGCGCAACGGCAGATTTCGATCATCTACACCCAGCGCAACCAGTACATGGTGGTGCTGGAGATCGACCCGAAATTCCAGGCCGATCCGTCGAACCTCGAACGCATCTTCGTCGCCGGCGCCAACGACGCGCAGGTGCCGCTATCGGCCGTCGTGCGCTATCAGCGCGGCCTGTCGCCGCTGGCGGTCTATCACTCGCAGTCGTTCCCCTCGACGACGGTGTCGTTCAACCTGCTGCCCAACGTGCCGCTGGAGGTCGCGACCACCAACATCCAGCGCGCGGTCGACGAACTGCATATGCCGGAGGGCATCCGCGGCAGTTTCGACGGCAATGCCGGCGACTTCAACAAGACCAGCGGGCGGCAGCCGCTGCTGATCCTCGGCGCGCTGGTGGCGATGTATATCGTGCTCGGCGTGCTCTATGAGAGCCTCGCGCATCCCCTGACCATCATCTCGACGCTGCCTTCGGCGGGGCTCGGCGCGCTGCTCGCGCTGCAGGTGACCAACACGCCGCTGACCGTGATCGCCTTTGTCGGGATCATCCTCCTGATCGGGATCGTCAAGAAGAACGGCATCATGATGGTGGATTTCGCGCTCGACGCCGAGCGCCACCGCGGCCTGTCGTCGGCGGACGCGATCTTCGAGGCCTGCACCGCCCGGTTCCGGCCGATCCTGATGACGACGCTGGCGGCCCTGTTCGCCGGCATTCCCCTTGTCATCGCGACCGGCCCGGGCACCGAGCTGCGCCGGCCGCTCGGAATCACCATCATCGGGGGATTGTTCGTGTCCCAGATCCTCACTTTGTACACGACACCCGTGATCTACCTTCTGATCGACAGGTTGCGGCGGCGATGGTCCGAACCGGCCGCAATCCAGGCGCCGGCGGAATAATTACCGGATCGGCCCTGAATTGTTGATGGGGTGGGCGGCGCAGCGTATAGCGGGCGGATGTCAAAACAATCCGAAGCCAAGGCCACACCTGACGCAGAAGAAGTGCCGGAGTGCGCCGATTGCGGCAAACCGCTGCCGTTGTGCATCTGTGACAGCATCACGCCGATCGAGAACAAGGTTTCGCTCCTGATCCTGCAGCATCCGCAGGAACAGGACCGGACGCTGGGTACGGCGCGCCTGACGGCGCTCCATTTTGGCGACGCCGTGCTCAAGATCGGCTTGTCCTGGCCAAGCCTCTCCAAGGCGCTGGGACGGCCGGTGGACGATCCCTCGCGCTGGGCGGTGCTGTATCTTGGTTCCGCCAAGGTCAGCGAGCTCGAGACCGAGAACGAAATCGTCGCGATCAACCGCAAGGGCGAGATCGAACCGCATCAGCGCGCCATCCTCGGCGATATCGAGGGCATCGTGCTGCTCGACGGCACATGGAGCCAGGCCAAGGCGCTGTGGTGGCGCAACGCGTGGATGCTGAAATGCCAGCGGGTGATTCTTGGGCCCAAGCGCGCCTCGCGCTATGGAAAGCTCCGCAAGGAGCCGCGTGCCGACGGGCTATCCACGATCGAGGCCGCGGCGATGCTGCTGGCGGGGCTGGAGAAACGGCCCGATATCGCCGAGACGCTCAACGGCAGTTTCGAGCGGCTGCTGACGCGTTATCGCGAGGTTCAGACCACCATGCCGGAACTCGCACCCAAGCCGAAGAAGCGCGATTATCGCCGCCGCAAGGGGGTTAAAGGGCGCGCCAAATAACGCTAGCGAAGGTTGCGAGCGGTCAGTAGAACCGCCGGGTTGTCTGTCGTCAAAGCCGAAAACATCAGCAGAAAGTACCGATGCAATCGCTTGAGTCGCAACATGACGAGGTTGTCGTCGGGCCAAGCGACCGCAATTTCGGGTTCACGATGGCCGCGGTTTTTTCGCTGATCGGCGGTTACGGTCTCTACCAGGGTTCGTCTCATGCGCCGTTCTGGCTGGGCGCCGCCGCGGTGTTCGCAGGCCTGACCTTGTGGCGCCCGCGGACCCTGAACCCCGCCAACCGGGCATGGCTGAAGCTCGGGCTACTGATGTATCGCGTGGTCAACCCCGTCATCATGGCCTTGCTTTTCTTTGGCACGATCCTGCCGATTGGGCTGGCCATGCGCCTGTTCGGCAAGGATTTCCTCAATCTCGCCAGGGATCGTTCATCGTCGACCTATTGGCTGCCGCGCTCCGATCCGAGACCACCATCGCAATCCATGCGGCAGCAGTTCTAAGGTCTGCCTGATGTCGTGCCTGCACGAGCCATTTGCCTCTCCGGGATCGCTTTTTGGTTCGCGTGATGCCCTAATGGAAGGATTGCCGGCCGTGAACAACGGCTCAGCGCTGACGCCGTTCGTCTGTACCCTGTTTTGAGTGGCGACGTGCGCATCCTCGGCATCTCGGCATTCTACCACGACAGCGCCGCGGCTCTGCTGGTGGACGGCAAGATCGTCGCCGCTGCGCAGGAAGAGCGCTTCACGCGCAGGAAGCACGATCCGAATTTTCCGGCCGCCGCGATCCGTTATTGCCTGTCGGCGGCGGGCATCAGCGCAAGCGAACTCGATCACGTCGTGTTCTACGAAAAACCGTTCCTCAAATTCGAACGCCTGCTCGAGACCTACCTTGCCTTCGCGCCGCGCGGCTTTCAGTCGTTCCGGAAGGCGATACCGGTCTGGTTAAAGGAGAAGCTGTTCCAGAAACGCCTGCTCCGCGACCATCTCCTGGAGATCGACGGCAGCGTCGATTGGGAAGCGAAACTGCTGTTCGCCGATCATCACCAGAGCCACGCGGCCTCGGCGTTCTTTGCCTCGCCGTTTGCCGAGTCCGCGATCCTGACGCTGGACGGCGTCGGCGAATGGACTACGACGTCGGCCGGCTACGGCAGGGACAATACGCTCGACCTGACGCGCGAGATCAATTTCCCGCACTCGGTGGGGCTGCTTTATTCGGCCTTCACCTATTACACCGGCTTCAGGGTCAATTCCGGCGAGTACAAGGTGATGGGCCTCGCGCCCTACGGCGAGCCGAAATATACCAAACTGATCCTCGACCATCTCGTCGACCTCAAGGACGACGGCAGCTTCCGGCTCGACCTGCAATATTTCGATTATTGCACCGGCCTGACCATGACCAACGGGCGGTTCGACAAGCTGTTCGGCGGCAAACCGCGCAAGCCGTCCGAGCGCCTGGACCAGCGCCACATGGATCTGGCCGCTTCCGTGCAGCAGGTGACGGAAGAGATCGTGCTGCGGCTGACCCGCAGTCTGGCCCGCGAGGGGCAATCGGAGAATCTGTGCCTGGCCGGCGGCGTCGCACTGAACTGCGTCGCCAACGGAAAAATCCTGCGTGAGCGCACCTTCAAGAACATATGGGTGCAGCCTGCCGCGGGCGACGCCGGAGGCGCGGTCGGCGCGGCGCTGGCGGCGTATTATCAGTTTGCCGGCAAGACGCGGGCGGCGCCCGCCGGCGATGCCATGGCGGGCGGCTATCTCGGGCCGTCATTCGCGCAAGCCGAGATCGAGCAGCGCCTGGCGCAGGCGGGGGCGGTGTTCACTGCGCTCACCGATGTCGCGCTGATCGAAAGCACCGTCAAAGCGCTGGTTGCGGAGAAAGCAGTCGGCTGGTTCCAGGGACGGATGGAATTCGGCCCGCGCGCGCTTGGGGCGCGGTCGATCCTCGGCGATCCCCGCTCACCGAGGATGCAGAGCTCGCTCAACCTGCGCGTCAAGTTCCGCGAAAGTTTTCGTCCCTTCGCGCCGGCCGTGCTGCGCGAGGATGTCGCCGAATGGTTCGAACTCGACGGCGACAGTCCGTACATGCAGATCGTCGCCGATGTGCTGAAGAAGCACCGTCGGCCCGCCAATCCCGGTGATGAAAAGCTGTTCGGTATCGAACGGCTCAATATCCCGCGCTCGGACATCCCGGCCGTGACCCATGTGGATTATTCGGCGCGGATACAGACCGTGCATGCCGACACCAATGCGCGCTTTCATGCGCTGCTGACGGCCTTCAAGGCCGAAACCGGGTGCCCGGTGCTGGTCAACACCAGCTTCAATGTCCGCGGCGAGCCGATCGTGTGCACGCCGGAAGACGCCTTCCGCTGCTTCATGGGCAGCGATATCGAAGTGCTGGTGGTCGGCAATTGCTTCCTGCTCAAGGAAGATCAGCCGGCGTCGCTGAAGCTCGACTACAAGAATGCGTTCGAACTCGATTGATCGAACAGCGAGGCGGATCGCGCGTTTCGGAAATCCACGGATTTGGAGTTGCAGAACTTTGTCGATGGGGAAACGAGGAAGGTTGCCTAACCCATTGGCGGGCTGTATTGATCCGCCCCGATGGGGCCACGTGGCGGAGTGGTTACGCAACGGTCTGCAAAACCGTGTACACCAGTTCAATTCTGGTCGTGGCCTCCATCCATATAATCAATAACTTAGATCGATTATATGAGAGGCCGGACGAACTTCAGGCCGTCGTCAGGCTCAGGCGCTTAGCAGGAGGCGTACCAGCCTTCAGGAAACGGAACCAGCGGCCAAGGGGCGCGGTTGTCGTTGGCGGGGCGCGGCGTTCGACGAAAGGGCAGGGTCTGGGCCACGAAATCATCCTCCGGTACGGGCGCAATGGCCGTTTTCACGGCGTCCAGCAATAGGTCGAACTCAACTTCGCTCATCGCGCTCTCCGGGGTTCCAGAGCGCACGTTCTCAAAACCGATTTGTTTCCAGATTGAACGGATCGATCCAATTTTATCGATCGGCCAATCGCGGCAAACGTAGTTACTAAATGGTTGATTCCCCGAGGGGCACGGTAGACCCGAACGCCCAGCATAAAGTGTGAGAAAAATCACATTCCACGAAAATTATTCCGCGTATTCGGTCGGATGACGTCCGTGCTGTCAAGCCGGGCCGACCAGGGAGATGCGGACATGAAGACGCACGTGGCGCGAGTTGGAGCGGTACGCAGCCGGGTCCGCCGCGCTTCGATGGTCGGTCTGTTCCTCGCGCTGTTCGCAGCGGGGTCGGCTAACGCGCAACAGGGCACGCCTGAGCAACGCCGGGCCTGCACGCCCGACGTCTACCGCCTGTGCGCCGGCGAAATCCCCAACGCGCGCGCCATCACCGCCTGCCTGCGCCGGCAGAAGGCAAGCCTGAGCCCGGCCTGTGCGGCGGTGTTCGAGCAGTAGCCAGCTGCTGCACCGGCCCCCAGGGCGCGACGTCCGTTCCCTTTACGAAGCGGGATCATTTCCTTAGATGCGATGAAAACTTCGCATTCAGGGAGCGATGCCGTCCATGAAAGCCACTGGATTGAAGGGCCCGCTTGCGGGCAAGGTCGCGCTGGTCGCAGGCGCCACCCGCGGCGCCGGCCGCGGCATTGCCGTTCAATTGGGAGCGGCGGGAGCAACGGTCTATGTGACCGGGCGCACGACGCGACAGCAGCAATCGGAAATGAACCGGCCGGAGACGATCGAGGAAACCGCCGATCTGGTGAATGCGGCCGGTGGCCACGGCATCGCGGTTCAGGTCGATCATCTCGAACCCACGCAGGTGCAGGGCCTGCTCGATCGCATCGCATTCGAGCAGGGCGCCCTGCATATCCTGGTGAACGACATCTGGGGCGCCACCCGGATGGAGTGGAACAAGCCGGTCTGGGAATCCTCGCTCGACTATGGCCTGCGTACACTCCGCCTCGCCATCGATACCCACGCCATCACCAGCCATTTCGCCGCGCCTTTGCTGATCAAGACACGCGGCGGATTGGTGGTCGAGATGACTGACGGTACCGACGCCTACAACGCCGCGAACTACCGCGTTTCGTTCTTCTACGATCTGGCCAAGGCCGCGGTGAACCGCATGGCCTTCGCTTTAGCCCATGAACTGGCGCCGCACGGCGGAACGGCTGTTGCGCTGACGCCGGGCTGGCTGCGGTCGGAAGCCATGCTCGATGCCTACCGCGTCACCGAAGCGAACTGGCGCGATGCCACCAAGGTCCAGCCGCACTTTGCGATATCGGAGAGTCCGGCCTTCGTCGGCCGCGCCGTCGCCGCACTTGCCGGCGATCCCGACGTGGCGCGCTGGAACGGAAAATCGCTGTCGAGCGGGGAACTGGGGAAAATCTACGGCTTCACCGATCTCGACGGCAGCCGGCCCGATGCGTGGCGGTACGTCGTCGAGGTCCAGGACGCCGGTCGGCCCGCCGACGTCACCGGCTATCGCTGACTTGCCAGTGCTGACTTGCTAATTCTGACTCGGGCGCGGCCGGTCATCACATCTCCAGCGCCGCCAGATTCTTCGGCAGCATCCGCTTGAACAGCGTCAGCATGCGCGCAGCTTGCTTCGGCTCCAGTGCGATCGCGTGGCGCACGGCGGCTGCGATCAGCGTCATGACCAGTTGCGAAAACGACGCCAGCGCGGGCGAGGGCGCGTCCGGCGCGATCCGCCGCAGCGCCTCGTCGAGCAGACCGGCGAGATAGGCACCGTCTTCCTCGTCAAGTTTTTGCAGCGCCCGGTCGGCCTGGGTGGCCTGCCAGATGTCGCGCATCACGGGTTCGTCGATGAACATCCGGTAGTAGCTGTCGACAATACGGCAGAGCGCCGGATGCAGGTCCCGGGCGCTTTTTACCGACGCCAGATCGCGGCGGACGCAGTCTCGGCCAACGGCGTTGTAGCGTTCCGCCAGCGTGCCGATGATCGCGGTCTTGTCCGGAAAATACTGATAGAGCGAGCCGAAGGCCACGCCGGTCCGCTCCACAATGTCGCTCATCCGGAACGCTTCGCTGCCCTTCTCGGCCATGATTTCCGCTGCACTTTCAAGGATGCGCTCGAACCGCTCGCGGCTGCGTTGCTGCGTCGGGACCAGCCGCGCCAGGCCTTGCGCGCCAGCATCCGCCTGGCCCGGTCCGGTCTTCCTCTTCACCGCCATAATGCACCCCATTCAAAAAGCCCTTGACCAAATCAATACGAGAACTTATCGCATTTTACAAATACGAGATCTCCTCGTGTTTAATGAAAGGGAATTCCGATGTCGCAACTCCCGATCCTGGTCATTGGCGGTACGGGCAAGACCGGCGCGCGCGTTGGCGCGCTGCTGCAGGCGCAAGGCGTCGCCACCCGCCCGGTTTCACGCTCCACTTCCGTGCCGTTCGACTGGAATGATCCGCAGACCTGGCCTACCGCGCTGGACGGCGTATCCAGCGCCTATGTCACCTATCAGCCGGATCTGGCGGTGGAGGGATCGACCAAGGCGATCACCGAACTCAGCCGGCTCGCGCGCGAAAACCGGCTGCAGCGCCTCGTGCTGCTGTCGGGCCGCGGCGAGCCCGGCGCGCAACGCGCCGAGACGGCGTTGCAGGCCTCCGGCGTGCCATGGACCATTGTCCGCGCCAGCTGGTTCAACCAGAATTTCTCGGAAGGCTATCTGCTCGACGGCGTCAAGGCAGGCGAGGTCGCGTTGCCGGCGGGCGCAGTGCTTGAACCCTTCATCGACGCCGACGACATCGCCGACGTGGTGGTGGCGGCGCTCAACGACGAGCGTCACGCCGGCAAGCTCTATGAAGTGACGGGCCCGCGCGCGCTCACTTTTGCACAAGCCGTGGCCGAGATATCGACCGCCGCCGGCCGGCCGATCGGCTACCGGCAGATCTCACCGGAAGCGTTTGCCGCCGGCATGCGGCCGTTCGTCCCTGAAGAGATCATCGCTCTCATGGACGAACTCTTCACCGTCGTGCTCGACGGACGCAACAGCCGCATTGCCGATGGCGTCGCGCAGGCGCTTGGCCGTCCGGCCCGCGATTTTGCCGATTATGCCCGCAGGACCGCGGCGACCGGCGTCTGGAGGGGATGACCATGCTTCAATCTGTTATCACCGGACTGCTGTGGTTTTCCGCGATCGGCTGCGGTTTGATCGCGGGACTCTACTTCGCCTTCTCGACCTTCATCATGACCGCGCTCGGTCGCATCGGTCAGGTGCCAGGCATCACGGCCATGAACGCGATCAACGCCGTAATCGTGCAGTCGCTGTTTATGCCGCTCTTTGTTGGGACCACGCTTGCGAGTCTGCTTTTGGCTGTTGCAGGCCTGCTTCGCTGGGGTGAGCCGGGCGCGATCGCGATGCTGGCCGGCGGCGTGCTCTATGTGATCGGCATGTTCGTATGCACAGCCGTCTTCAACGTGCCCCTGAACAACGCGCTGGCCGCCGTCGAACCCGCAAGTACCGAGGCCGCACCGCTATGGGCGCGCTATCTGACCGACTGGACGCTGTGGAACCATGTCCGGACGATTTCATCCACGCTGGCGTGTGCGCTGTTCATCTGGACGATCGCGGTGAGATAGGTGTGGGGCGGCACATGGCGGATCAGTGACGATCAACCTTGTGTACCGGGGTGCAATATTACCGCTGCGTAGCGTCGCATGAACGGGAGATCGATCCGCCGATCCATTGGCGAGGAAATGGCGGAGCAAAACCAGCGCGTGTTCCGAACGACAGCTTTCAAAGTACACGTACCGATGTTACGCTTCTGGACTGACAACCATTTCCACTAAAAGACTTTTCGATAAAAAGAATAACTGGCGCATCGACCGTTGACCAACAGGGTTCTGCTGGGGGCAGAAGTTGGGCGGCGATCAATCAATTTCCAATGCCTTCGTCTTTCCCCCGGGGACTGGAGGCAAGCTGCGGACGCGCGGACGCAATGGGGATCGTTACTTCGAAAGCTGATCGCGAAATTGGCGTCGTCTACCGTGACGACGGGCTCCAGGCCGTGCCCGCAACCCATGCACTGGTGATCGGCGTCGGCCAGTATGCGTCGAAAAGCTTGTCGCCGGTGAGTTCTCCGCCCGCTTCCGCGCGGTTGGTGACGGAATGGTTTCTCGACGGAACGCGCGCGGAAACGCCCGGTGGTTTCGATAATCCGGCAAAGCCGCTCGGCAGCCTCAGTGTCCTGTTGTCGGAACTTCCGGAAGGTGCGCGTTCTCAGGTTGCCGGTGCGGATGTCCCGCGGGCGACATTCGAAAACGTCCAGAAGGCAGTGTGGGACTGGATCGATCGGGCTGGGTCCAATCCGGATAACTTCCTGTTCCTGTTCGTATCGAGCCATGGTGAAAGCTTTGGCCGGCGCACCGCATTCCTGCTGGAGGATTACGGGACGAACAAGCGCAACGCGACAGCGGGGATGTCGGAGGTCGAGCAGTTCGTCGAGGCACTGGCAAATGTTGACGCCAATGAGCAATTGCTGATCTTTGATTGTTGCCGGACACCGACCCCGCTGGCTCTCGGGTTCGACAAGGAGTTTGGGACAAAGCTGATCGAGCCGGTGGCCAGTGGTGGCCGCAAGCGTGCACATGTCTTGCGATCCACGGGACTAGGCGGCGAAGCCTATGGGCTCAAGCAAGGCACTATTTTCGCAAACGTATTGCTGGATGCGCTCAGAGGCCTCGCGGCTGCGTCGAATGAGAACTGGATCATCGACAATTACGTTCTGGCCCGCACTGTCGCCCGTCTGTTGGAGCTGCACGTGCGCGATGGTCAACCGCTGCAGCAGCCGGATATGCAACTCAACGCACCTTTTGTCGTCAGCGCTGTGCCGCCGACAAATGTTGCTTCGGTTTTCGTCTCGCTGGCACCGGGACACAAGTTCTCGACAAGCCGTTTTCAGGTGATGGATGGCACCACCGTGCTGCAAGAGGTCGCCGGGACCAGCGGCATTGAATCGTTCGTGCGCCTGCAGTTACCCCAGTACCAAGTTCGCAAGATCGTCGCGTTTGACGCCAACGACGCCATAATCGGCGAAACCCGGATTGAGCCGGTGCCGCCCGTGGCATTCAGGCAACTTCCCGAGCAGGTGAGGGTGAGCCGCGCACCCGTTGCGAAGGGCATCGGCAAGGATTCGAGGAAGGGGAAGGTCGTCTTCTCCATTGCTGCTGCTGCCGGGACACCGGTGCCCAAGCGCCTTGTTGCCGTGATCAGGCCGCGCGGAGTCCAAGCAGCCAAACCTCTGATGATTGCAGTTCCGGCAAGCCCAGACGAGGCGGCCGTCGAGATCGAACCCGGCTGGTATGACATCAGTCTCGGTGTGTCCGATAGTCAAACGCTCTCCAGCGAGGTTCAGGTGAAGGCCGGAGCCACGGCTACGGTGATGTTGCAACTGCCGGTGCCGGTGCCCGGGACACCTCCGCGAATGGCACCCGCTATGGCCAAGGCGGCCGGGCCTGCGAGAAGGGGGGCGAAAGCCGCTTTGGAAATATCCGAAGCCGACTTACGTGCGCGGCTGACGCAACTGGGTGCCAGTGAAAAACAAATCGTCGGCAACGGATCGCCTGTGGCGGATGTCTTTGCTGCGCCGATACCCTTGTCCTTCGCGCAGGTGCTCGCAGCGGATCGTGGTATCGCGGCTGGTGGCGCGACCGCTCCAGCACCGGTGCAGCTCAAGGCCGAGACGAGCAATGTTTTCGCCATCCAGGACAGCGTGTCCCGCCGCTTACCTGATCGAGACCGAGCGCCCGCCGTACCCACCCCCGACGACCAACCCGTCTGGGTGGCGGCCATCGGCAGGGACTGGCACGAAATCGCGGCGATACCGTCCCTCGGCGCCCAGGGCAAGTTTCAAAACGATCCCGCAGGCAAACGGGACAGCTGGACGCCTGTACTGGTTGTTGAACCTGACCCGAAAGCCTCCGGCTCCCACCTCGCCGTGGTTGTCGACACGCGCCAATGGGCGGGGCTGCTGGCGTTCCTGGCGCAGCGCGATTTCGAGCTCAGCGCAATCGCGCTGAGAGATATCCTGGCGAATAACAGCGCCAAAACCGCGCTGGTGCTCAAGGTCAAGAATCCGTTGGCCGCCACCGCCGGCGCATTGGTCGCCGTCGCGACCAATCAACTCGACCAATTGAAGATTCCCGAAGCCTGGTTGCGCAACCTCGCGAACTGGTTTCCGCAACTGCCGGACGGTCCGGTCATCCTGGCGCGGCATCTCATGTCGCAGGGCGGCAAGGATGTGGCGAAGCGCGCGGAAGCCAAAGCGCTTCTGCTCGACGCGTATCGCCGCGGCGTCCCCGTCTTTTCCCTGTCGATAGACTGGCTTGCACAGGGGTTGGCCGATTTCGCCGGCGATCCTGACGTGGCAACGCCGGCCAAAACCATGTGGCGCTTTGCACAGCTCTGTGACCCCGCCCGTGCCTTCACGGTGCTGCGGATTCCCGTTCAACCGAGGTCAGCGCCATGAGTGTTTTTCGCCTCGTGATGCATCCGGCTTCGGAAGGCGACGCCTTGACGCTCAGCTGGGGCGAGGAGGGCAAGCTCTTCCATGCCCTGATCGATCTGGGACGTACCCGCGATTACAAGACGTTGCGGCCGACCTTGAAACAAACCGGGCAATTCGAGCTTTTCACCATCAGTCACATCGATGCCGATCACATCGCCGGCGCGATGCCACTCGTAAAAGAATCGAGTGCACCTTTCCAGCCGCGGGATGTCTGGTTCAACGCCTGGCATCACCTCAAGAACGCAGCCGCCCGGCTGGAACGCGCAGAGGAACTGGAGTCTCTAAGCGCCAAGCAAGGCGAAAAACTATCAGTCGGAATCGTTCGTTTTCGCTGGCCGTGGAATTCCGCATTCGGGTCGAACGGAATTGCTTCGATCGCTAGCCCGCAAGGGCAACATCCAATCGATCTCGCCGGCAACCTCAAAGTGACCCTCGTTTCGCCAGGCGACGAGGAACTTGCGGCCCTGGAGCCGGTCTGGATGAAGGAGCTCGAGCTGGCCAATCTCCGGCCGCTCGATCCCGACGATCAAGACGAACAACCGGACAAGGAGTCCGGCGAACTCGAGGTGCTTTCACGCGTGAACGTGGAAGCGCTGGCAAAGAAGCCGTTCGTCGAGGACGCGGCCGAGCCGAATGGATCGAGTATCGCGTTTCTTGCCGAGTTCGGCGGGCGACGGGTGCTGCTCGGAGCCGACGCCCATCCGGGAGTGATCGAACGGCGTCTTCGAAAGCTCGGTTACAGCGAGACAAACCGGCTGAAGCTGCACTTGTTCAAGCTCTGCCATCACGGCAGCAAAGCCAACACCTCACCGACCCTGCTGAAGATCATCGACTGCGTGAACTTCGCGATCTCCACCGACGGCACCAAGCACGATCATCCGGACGGCGAAACGATTGCGCGCATCCTCGTGAACGATCCATCGCGGCACAAGACACTCTACTTCAACACACACCAGAAGCACGCAACCGTCTGGAACAAGGACGACCTGAAGGAAAAATACAAATATTCCTGCGAGATCCCGCCCAAGGACGAGCCGGGGCTGACCATCGATATCCGAAATCTGTAATCGCGCGACTGCGACGTGAGCCACCTTAGCAACTTCACGAGGCAAACATGCCGGAAAAGCGAATCGCTCTGGTGATCGGCAATGCCGAATACGAAATCGCGACCACTCTCCAAAACCCGGTCAACGACGCTGACAAAATGACCGAAGCGCTCGATCGGCTGGGTTTCGACGTGAGGGCTGTACGCAATTGTACGATCAATGAATTTCACAAGGCGTTTCGTGATTTTTCACAGGACATCGGTGGCGCTACGGTGGCGCTTTTCTTCTATTCGGGCCACGCGGTTCAATATGATGGCGAAAACTATCTTATTCCGGTGGATGCAGGACTGGAGGGGCCGGAGGACCTTGATCGGCTGGCATTCGCGGTCACGCCGCAACTCGCTGCCATGCGCAGCAGGGCCGGTGTCAGTCTGGTGTTCCTCGACGCCTGTCGCGACGATCCCTTCAAGGTCCAGGAGCGAGGTGCGGTGCCAGGCACGAAAGGGGTTGTGGTCAAGCAGGCCGGATTGAAGGCGATCGCGTCGACGGAATTGAAAGATGCCCTGATCGCATTCGCTGCGGAGCAAGGTCAAACCGCCACCGAGGGAGACGAAGGAGGTTTGAGTCCTTTCACCATGGCGCTGGTAGAGCATATCGAGACGCCCTATCTGGGAGTCACCGAAATGATCCGGCGGGTAAAAAAATCGGTGCGCGAAGCGACGGGCGGAAAGCAGGTGCCGTGGTCGAACGATTCCCTGACGAGCGAATTCTACTTTAGCACGCAGCTAAGAGCAGGCGTGCGTGTTCCCCCGGGTTGGCCCGACGTTGGCGGATTGATGTCGCTTCCTACGGGTGTTGCGCTCCCATTGGCTGACAAGGATGCGAAGCCCCCATCGGGGGATGAAGATACGAATACGGTACCGGCTCAACCTGTCGTCGAAGTATGGAGTCTGGCCGCAGCAATCGAATCCACGGCGCGGAAGACCGGTCCGCTTCTGCTCGGCGGTATGTCGACTGCAGTCGCGTTTGTACTCATGCTCGTCAGCAATATTCTCCATCTTGGGTGGATAACCTATCAGGGCAAGCAAATCGGATTCATGGCCGCGCCGAATTGGTCGGTCACCTATACGCTTCTTTTCCCTTTCTACCTTTGCTTGTTTGCCGCGCTGACCGAGCGCGTCAAGGTTACGCTGGCGAGCCTTGTCGAGCAACGGCTGGTGGTGGACGCAAAAGGACGGCCCATTACTGAAGGAGTATTCTTTGCAGCATGGAAACAGGCGTTACGAAAAGTTTCGCTGTTGCTCTGGATCATGCTGGTCATCATCGCTATCCACGCCGGCAATGAATGGGTCCAAACCTGTCTGATGCCGTTTTTCGGCGGCAAGGTCAGCGTCATCGACTGGTCCACATATGCAACGGTCGATAGATCGATCCCCGCGACCGCATCGATAGCGTTCTCGTTCATGGCCTATTTCTACATGGCGGTTGCCCTGTACGTTTACCTGGCCATCCTCGTCTATGCGGCGACCATTTGTTTTTTCTTGAATACCGTCGCCGATCCCACGGGCGAATTTCGTCTGGTCTTGCGCGACGCCACGTTCGGAAAGCGTTTTTCCGATATCGGCATGATTATCTTTTGTTCCGCAATCCTGGGATTGGGTGCAGGATTCTTGATGCGGCTCCAGGCTGTTTATCTCGTGACGAATTATTCGATCGTCACGGATCTCCTTTTCAGCGATGTGTTGAGCTGGATGGGACGACTGCCTCCGGACAGCAGCAAATCGATCGCCGACACCTTGGCCGTGCCGTCATCGTGGACCGGCTTGGTGGAAATCATGTTCACGCTGCTGATGGTGTTTGCTGCATGCTTTTTTCTTTACAGCACCTTGGCAAAAGCGAAGCAGTACTTTTTGGACAACATCAGAAAAGACCAATGGCGCCTGACGATGGGAATCGAGCACAGCAAACAGGAAGTCCTGGATATTAGTCGGCAGCCGTTTATGGCAGCCGTGTTCCCGATGTACAAACATCTCGGAGCAATCCTGGTTGGCTCTGTCGCAACCGGGATTTTTATCGGTTACGGCAGCATCCCACTGGTAACGCTGGCTTATGTTGCCGTCATTATTGTTTTGTTGCCGGGGCTCAGAAAGCGCTCCATGGACGATCAATTGGACGGTGCAGGCAAAGGCGGTCCGTCGCTCTGATCACTTGCACTCCGAACGCCGCCGCCCGCGCCGGAGCGCATTTGCCGGGAGTTGCCCTGCCAAACTGACAAGTTGAAAGTCGCTGGAATTACGGATGTCCTATTTCTCGTCTCTCGATCAGTGGGATGAAGCGAAAGCCGCACAGGACGACGCGGCCAAACTTGTGGAACATGTCGCGTTGGGAGCCTCGCTGGCGTTCGATGAAGCCCCTGACAGCGCCGGCTTGGCGGTTCTCCAGCAACTTGTTCTGAAACATTGCAGCCGCGCGACGGAGTTCTATGCCTCGCCGTCCAGGCCAAGCGAGCACTTCCGGTTTGACGGGGATCTGCTCACATTTCAAAGCGCGATCGCGACCGAAACGCCGAACAGCGATCTGGTGCGCGCGCGCGTCATGGAGTCGAAGCGGCAGCGATCGGCGGTGATCATAGTTCCGCACTGGAGCGCGCCGACCTGGGGTTACCAGAACCTGGCAGGGTATTTCGCCCGGCTCGGCCTTACCGCCGTCGAATTCGCGCCGCCGTATCACGGCTTGCGGATGCGGGAAGGGTCCCTCATTTCGGATCATTTCCTGAGTCCGAATCTCGGGCGGACGATTCGCTCCGTGCGTCAGGCCGTGATCGATACCAAGGATGTCGTGACCTGGCTGAGACAGCGCGGCCATGACCGGGTCGCCGTGATCGGTTTTAGTCTTGGGTCGTGCATTGCGGGATTGGCGGGTGCTTTTGATCCGCGCATCCGTTGCACTGCTTTGCTTCTGACCGCTGGCGATTTCGCCGACGTGGTATGGAGCGGCCGCGCCACGCAGCACATTCGCCGCGCGGTTGAGCCCGCAATGACGCTCGATGAACTCAAATCCGTGTGGTCGATCATCAGCACCGGAACGTTCGCCAGGGAGCTCGGGCGCTGCGGTCACGACACCCTGATTTTCTCCGGCACCCGAGATACCGTGGTCAAACCCCATCTGACGCGGGAATTCATCGAGCGTCTAAGGCACTGCAAGGTGGATTATCGATGGATGCGACTTCCGTGCGGGCACTACTCGCTGGCGCGGGCGCCGTTCAATGTTCTGATGTTCGTGCGGTTGCTGCACTTTCTCTTCCGTTGCGGATTCTTCAAGCGGCCTTGATTGCGGTGAGACAGGGCGACACGCGTCATCAGTGCTTTGGGGCGTTCATTCGACCTTTGGACGGCCGTCAACACTAGAGCTTCGGCGTGGTTGAAGGCATAGTGTTGCAACCGCCATTAACGGCGGAAATGACAAAGGGGGCGTCGCATGAGGATTTTCCCGATACTCGCGATTGGTTTGGCTCTGGCACTAGGCGCATGCGGGAGGGATCCTGGGCCCAAGGGCGATGCAGGTCCGCAGGGTCCGGCCGGCCCTCAAGGGGCGCAAGGCGTGCAGGGTATCGCGGGTGCGCAGGGCCAGCCCGGCGCACAAGGGCCTCAGGGCCCTCAGGGCGCGCCGGGTGCCAAGGGTGAGCCGGGCCCCAAAGGTGACAAGGGTGACGCGGGTCCCAAGGGCGACGCAGGCGTCGCCACCGTCCGAGCCGTTCAGGCCGACGCTGCGGTAAGCTGCGAATCGACGGAAATTTTGGTGTCGGTGTTCTGCCCGGGTGGCGGCGCCGCTGACGGCGCCAAATGCGGGACGGCACCGACCGTTGGTTTGTGCCTGCGAAAGCCATAAGCCAAGCCGGACTCTTGATTTCCGAACCCGCCGGTGCACGCCGGCGGCTTCGATTTGGCTGATCTCGGTGAGGCCATCTCAGCGAGAATGAACGATCGCCGGGCAAATATGAGATTGGATGCTGGCGCTCCGGGCTGGAGTCGCCAGCGAAGTGGGCAATCTTTGCGTAGGTGACTTCAGCGTCACAATTTCATTTGCGAGCACCTAGCAGCTCACTGCTGTCATCTGTGACGAAGCGCGCTTAATCCTCTCGTGTTGCAAGGAAAGCGAAATCCCTCGTTGGGCCGTTTGCAGTTTCCGGAGGAGCCCGCGGAGTGGCAAATACGAGCTGTGCTGCTTTCAATCGCTATTTCGAGGTACCTCTTTCGCCGCTTGCGTCCGTAGTCTTACGGTCGCTCAATTTAGTTCAATCAATCCATGTCGCGTTCATGTAGACGGTAATGAGAACTTGCGACAAGTTGCACTCATTGAGTTAAGGGACGGCCTCGCGAATAGCAGCACGAATGAATGACGTCTGCGACTTTGTCTCTGATCAAATCAAGAGACGCGACAAAAAAAATTTTCGAACATGCGCGGTCCTTTCAGACTCGACATGAATAGGGCAGGGATTATGGCGTTCGTAGTAAATTCACAATAGTTCCAGATTCTCTCTAGTGTCAGCGCGTTTGTGTAGATCGCGCGCCGAAGGTCGGCGGTCTCTTGTGAGTTGCCTTTCGAGTGCGATCGCACCTGCTCTGCGTTAGCAGAGGAGTGAGCCGTGGGTCGCGTTGCGTTCACTAAAAAGACAGAGGCAGTCGACTGGTTCGAGATCGAATCGTGTCACCAGGAAAATTCTGGTTGCCGCTGTTCTGGTTCTCCGGTCGGACCGTCGATCACTCCATCAAATGATCCACCGGCATTCGCTTCAGACGACTCCGTCGTTTCGTTGCCGTCTCATCAAGACATCCTTCGAAATTGCCAGGCCGCAGTCGCGACATCCATCTTGTCGCAGGGGCAAACCACCCGTTAGTCGCGCGAATTTTCACAAGCAGGATTCTTCACTAACTTGATATTGGAGCATCAATGGCAAGCGCCAGCGGCACCACCACACTTACAGGCACCAGCGGCAACGACAATTACGTCGGCGGGTCAGGCAACGACACGTTATCCGGTAGCGCTGGCAGCGATCGCCTTAACGGCGGATCAGGGGCCGATACGCTTGATGGCGGCAGTGGTTTTGACACCGTCCTCGGTGGGTCAGGCGCGGATACGCTCATCTATCGAGCGTGGGAAAACCAATACAAGATCGGTAGCCAGGTCTACGGCGTAGGGACTACGGTCGGACAAACGGCCTTTTCCGGTTACGACATTTACGACGGCGGCAATGGCAATGCTGCCCAGGGCACTGCCGAAATCGATAGGCTCGTTATCTATTTGAGCAACGCGCAGTTACTTAATGCGACTTTTATGGCGGCGTTGAACGCTGAAATCACGCAATTTCAGGCCTTTATTGCCGCAAACAAGAACAAGAATACCGGTCAAGCAGGCCAGGCAGAATTCACGTTCACGAGTATCAATCTCAAAGTCTCGGCGATCGAGCAGGTTGCTTTCGCTGTCGACCCCACTTCTCCGGTTGGCGTCAACGATACCAATGGTGCCGATGTCGTGCGAGAGGCTGGCGTTGGCCCAGGGAATACATCGTTTCCCGGCGACTCCTCGGCTGCAGGGAATGTGCTGCTTAATGATACGGATTCCGGCGACTGCCATGCGTCGCTGGTGGTGTCGGCGGTCCGGACCGGTCCGGAATCCGGATCGGGAACTGCCGGCACGGTCGGAACTGCATTGGTGGGCACCTATGGCTCACTGACCTTGAATGCCAACGGCAGCTACTCCTACAACCTCAACAACAGCGATACGGACACCAACGCGCTGGCGGTCGGGGTCACAGTCACGGAGGCGTTCACGTACACAGTTCGTGACCCGGACGGGCTTACTGATACCGCGCAGTTGACCATCACGATCACCGGCACCAACGACGCGCCCGTCGCGGTCGCCGATACCAATGCGGGTGATGCGGTCGCCGAGTCCGGCGTCAATCCCGGCAACACGCCGTTCGGCGGCGATCCGTCCGCCACCGGCAACGTGCTCAGCAATGACACCGACGTCGACACCGGGGCCACCAAGACGGTTGCGGCGGTGAACGGCTCGGCCGGCAACGTCGGCAATGCGGTTGCCGGCACCTATGGGTCGATGACGATCAACAGCAACGGCAGTTACACCTACACGCTCAACAATGCAGATCCGGACACCCAGGCGCTGGCGCAGGGCGTGCTGGCGAGCGAGGTGTTCACCTACACGGTGACCGACCAGTTCGGGGCGACCTCGTCGACGACGCTGACCATCAACATTACCGGCACGAACGACGGGCCCGTCGCGGTCGCCGATACCAATGCGGGTGATGCGGTCACCGAGTCCGGCGTCAATCCCGGCAACACGCCGTTCGGCGGCGATCCGTCCGCCACCGGCAATGTGCTCAGCAACGACACCGACGTCGACACCGGGGCCACCAAGACGGTTGCGGCGGTGAACGGCTCGGCCGGCAACGTCGGAAATGCGGTTGCCGGCACCTATGGGTCGGTGACGATCAACAGCAACGGCAGTTACACCTACACGCTCAACAAT